>CALFWI010000318.1 GCA_937928615.1 uncultured Saprospiraceae bacterium
ATACTATAGACGGTTAAACCTATCGCACAAATAAGCATTAACCAACCTCTTTTTAAGGAAAAACTTAATACTGGACGATATACTTTTTGGGTAAACCAATCTAGAAATCGGTCCATTAAGGAAGGTTTAGTGACTTGTCCAAACTTAAATATTTTACTGGCTAAAATGGGCGATAAAGTAAGGGCTAAGACCAAGGAAACAATTAAAGTAATAATGACGGTTACGGGTAAAGAGCGTAAAAATTCGCCTGCCCCGTAGCCCAATTGGGTCAACGGAAAAAAGGATAATAAAGTAGTCACCGTAGAACTAATAATCGCAAAACCTACTTCTCCTGTTCCTTTAGCCGCCGCTTCTTTCAAAGACATCCCTTCCGCCACAAAACGATTGATATTCTCTACTACGACAATGCCATTATCCACTAATAATCCCAATGCCAATACCAGAGCCGCAATCGAAATTTGTTGTAAGCCATAGCCAACACCATTGAGTATATTCAAGGAAATCAGCATACAAAGCGGAATAATAATCATAATGATAAAAGCCGACCGCCAACCGAGAAATAGTAAGATAACCAGCCCTACGAGTAAGACACCTTGCAACAAATTATTGAAAAAATCATTGATACGTGCTTCTACAGCAGGTGCTTGTTCAAAGGCATTTTTCAACTCAATATTAGGCGGCAAAGTCTTGCGAAAGTCAGCTTCAACTGCTCTTATTTTCTCCGCAGTTTTTAGAATATGCCGTCCACTTTTTAATTTTAAAGAGAGGAATAAGGCATTTTCACCATTGTATCGACCAATCCAACGAGTATCCGCATAATCCATCGTCACGGTCGCAATATCCTTTAAATAAACGATATTTCCATCGACCGCCGTAATCACCGTATTTTGTAAATCCTGCAAATTTTTATAACCTCCCGTTGTTTTTAAACTAAAGGTTTTGTCTTGTGCAATAACAGAACCACCAGGGATATTTACGTTATTTTGCCCCAGTATATTGATAACTTGTTGCAGCGCAATATGTTGATTGCTCATTCGCTGAAAATCCAATGATACGCGCACTTCTTCTGCTGGATAAGCTTCTATTTCTACATTTCTTAATTCTTCAATGGTCTCTAATCCTTTTTCAAATCGTTCTGCCTGTTTTAAGATAGTACTATAGCCCACTTCCTCCGACACAAAAGCATATTGCTGAATAACCGTCCGACTATCTGGTTTGTATTGAAAAATATCAAAAAATACGATTCCTGAAGGCAATTCATTTTTCAAACTATTTACCTCCCTAGTAATTTCATCTAGTTTATCCGCAGGGTTGATAGCAAAAGAAGCTTCTATTTTTACTTGGACAATCCCTTCTCCAATGGTCGTTTCAATATCGTTAATATCATCCAACTCATCCAATACTTCTTCTAATGGGTCGGCAATTAAATTTTCCATATCCGTAGGACTTGTTCCTGGATAAATAACCGTTACAAAAAAGAAAGGAAAATCAACGACAGGGTCTTCATACCGAGGCATTCGGTCTAAAGATTGAATGCCAACTACAATCGCTATCAAGACTAAAATGATAACAAATTGAGCGTTCTTTATAGATATATTTGGTAAGTTCATTACAATTAATTCTGAATGTTGAATATTGAATATTGAATTAAAGCAATCCTTGTTCTAAGTCTCGATGAATCAAGTCTCCAGACTTGATTCGACTATCTCGTCGTCTCCTGACGACGGTCAACACTAATAACGGTCGTCAGGAGACGACGAGATATCCATTCCAAGTCTGGAGACTTGAAATATCGGTTTTTCAGTTTTGACGACTCCTTTCCTTTTGAAGGATTAGCGCTTGCTTTTGCTAGTAGCAAAAATAGCGCAGAGGGTTGGGGATGAGTTAAAACCTCTTATTTAACAACCTTCACCTCCATTTCATTTTTCAAATAAGCCGCACCATCCGTTATGACTTGCGTGATTCCATTCAAGTCGTTTGCGCTAACTGTAAAGAAATCATTCCCAATATAAGCAGGTTGAACACTTATTTTTTTTGCCTTATCCTTGTTTAGGGTATAGATATTCGCCTTATTTTTATAACCTTCCACTAAAGCATTCATAGGAATTTTATAATAAGGCGATTGTTGACTAGGAAATAAAGCAACTTTTCCAATAAAGCCATTTCTAAGGCTTATTCCTTTTTGCGGAGTGATACTTAATTCTATAGGAAAAACACCTGTTCTGGGGTCTGCGGCTTCGGCAATTTCAGATACATTTGCGATAAATTCGGTATTGGGAAAAGCATCAAAAGTAAGCTTAGCTTTGTCTCCTAATTTAATTCGAGTCACATCTTTATCCGCTACACCAATCTTTAAATTATACCCTTTTCCTCCATTCGAAATAATTTGAAAAACAGGCACACCAGGCCCAATTAATTCATTATTTTCGGCGAACTTCCTTAACACTTTCCCACTAACAGGGGCAATAATTTTGGAGTAGGCTTGATTAAATTGCGCAATTTCTAAATCTGATTTAGCCAAATCTAAAACCGTCGTTAAATCTTCTACATTTTCCAAGGTAGCTACAGAATCTGCATACATTTTTTTGATGCGTGCAAGGTCTCTAGTTGCCTTTGCTATCCCTTGTTGCGCCTTTTTCACTTGTGCATCTATCTCCGTTGTTCTTAAACTAGCTAATAATTGTCCTTTTTTAACCCGTTGTGTTTCTCTTACATAAATCTGGTTAATGACTCCACCTGTTTTAAAAGCTAATTTTATTTCTGATTTTGCACCAACCATACCACTTGCTATAATTGGAATAGGCTCCGTCGTCAAGCTAATATCCGCAACTCTGACTGCTGGAATATTGATTTTGCTAGTTGTTTCTTCCGTTTCTTCAGCTACATAATCTTCTTTGCAGGCTGTGAAAAAAAGTACACTTAATAAAATAATAAAAGAGTATTTCATTGTTGATTTGTTTCGTTTAGACCTCCAAGCTTTTGAAAAGCTTGGAGGTCTCTGCTTAATTATTGCGCTACCGCTCGTTCTAATTCCGCCTCCCTAATCAATACATCATATTGAGCAATAGACAACTGAATTTGCGCATTGGTCATTTTAGTTTGCGCATCTAATAATTCAATTAAAATCGCCTTTTCATTTTCGTAGCGTTTTTGAATGAACTCAAAATTAGTAGTGGCATTTTCTACAGCGGCTTGACTGGCTACTACTTTTTGTGCTGCTGCCTTTAGATTATGCCAAGCATTGATTACTTGTAATTCTATTTGTTGGCGAATAATTTTATAATCCTGTTGTAATTCTAAGGTTTCTACTTTTGTTTGTTCTATTTGATGTTTTCGTTTTTTACCATCGTAAATCGTCCATTTTGCTCCTAAGGCTATTGTTGCCAATGCTTGGTCACCATTAAACTTATACCCATTACCTTGAAAACCCGCAGTTCCTTGCACGGCAAGTGTTGGTAAAAGACTCTTTTCTTTAATTTGGGTAACGATTTGCTTGGCTTTGATGGCGTTATCTATTTGCGCTAATTCAGGACGATTATTTAAAGCTTGTGTTCTTAAAGTAGTTATTTCGTTTGAAGTAGCTACGGGGATTAATGATTCAGTTCTTAAAATTTCTGCATCAAAGTCTCTATTTAGTAAACTATTAAAATAGGCTTTAGCGACTGCTTGTTGATTGGTGATGGTAGCTCGATTGGAATTGAGTTGAGCGATTTCAAATTTTACACCCGATAAAACATCCTTGGTTGCCTTATCGTACTTGACCAATTTTTCATTAAAGCGATAGACTTCATTTAATAATTGTTCGGAAGAATTTAAGATATTTAAGACTTCAAAGGTTTTAAAATAATTATAATAAGCGACTTTAATGTCTTTGCGTAATCCTACTTGAAAGGCGTCAATTTTTGCTTGTTCTACCGAAATTAATTGTTCTTGCGCTTTTAGATTATAATAAATAGCAGGGTTAAAAAGTGGATAGGAAGCGTACAACCGAGTATCGTGAAAATTATTGGGGGTCAACTGTTCGTCCACATTTTCTAAGTCTGTTGGAAAGCTATTGGATTGAGTTAACTGATTCAAGGCTTGGTAAGCTGGATTAAATAAATCCCCTATTGGGAATTCCAGACGTCTACCACCTGCTGCTAAAATATACGATGGGTCAAAAGAAACTACGGGTAAACGATTGGCTTTAGCTTCTGCAATTTTATATTGTTGTTTTTCTATCGCCAACCCATTTTTTTGTATTTGTAAATTTTGCGCCAATCCTAATTGGATATATTTTTCTAAAACAGGTTGTTGCCCCAAACTTAAAAAAGGAATAAAGCAGGATAAGGTGAATATAAAGAGAGAACGAATTAACAACATAGTTTTGGACGTAAAAGTAAGTAGTATCTACCCTACAAAATAGTTATTTGTACTTGTATTGATAAAATATTGACTTGAATTGTTATCAAGTGCTTTTCAATTGAGCCGCCATTTACGAAATAATAGTAATTTTGAAATAATTATGGCGAATAAAATTCCTATATCCTTTAAATTCAAGTCTATATGGCTTCGAGTAAAACAGTTTATACAACTGTTTCCGCTACGTCTTTGGCGTTTGGGACATCATATTTATAGAGGTTTTACTTTTCAGCTAAGTCGCAAAGAATATTGGAAAGATGAAGCAGATACCAGTAGTCGAGCCTCCGTCATTTTGTTATGGTTTGCCGAACTTTTTATCCTAATTTTAGAAATCTTCGGCCTTGGTGAATTATATGAAACGATTACTGATTTTTTAAAAACGAAAACTCGCCCTTTAGCAGATTGGGAAGTCAAAATGGCTACGGCTATCTATGGCGATTCTATTAATTATCAGCTAGTTAGAATAGATGAAACGGCTTGGGCTGGTCCGAAACAATATCATTTCTGTTATGTCAGTTTTAACCTTATTAATTCATGGAAACCAATGTCCCATCATATCTTGATTCACGAATTGATGCATATCTGGCAATATCAACGAATGGGGGCTATTTATATGGTCCGAGCCTTATCTGCTCAACATACCAAAATGGGCTATAATTATGGTGGCATTGAGGCTATTCGAGCAAAAGTGGCTATTGGAGAAACCTTATTGGATTTTAATTTTGAACAGCAAGCGGATGTGGTGGCGGATTGTTTTTTATTGCGACAGGGGTTTGCGCCACAATGGGGCGCTGCTCGGTTGAATGACCTTGTTATTTATGAAAATTTTCTGAGTAGTTTGCATGAATCTGTTAATGCTCAAGTTTAATTTCAATTATCAAAGAAAATATCCATCGTAAGACTTTGGTCGACCATTTCTGTCGCCCAATTATTATCCACTAACCCAAAGGTGGTAATAAACGTGGTAAACAGATGTTTTTTTGTTTTGCTATTATACTGAAAAACAGCATGCTTTTGTCGAATATTTTCTGCTGTATTTTTAATTGTACCCTTTTCCATTGGTTTAATTATTTATTTGTTGCTCAGGCAAAATCAACTGCTGAGCAGCATCCCATTTTTGCGTCAAGCGAGATACAATAATAATCGACAATAAGCCAGAAACCATTGACAAGGTTCTAAAAGGAAATAAGACTACCCCATCTTCTATCATCGGATAATCAATTCGTATTGGCATGCCTAAAGTCGTATCTCCTCCTCCAAATCGAAGAATAAAAGCAACCGTAAATCCTGCGATTGCCCCATAAGTATTGGCTTTTTTATCGAATAAGGCACAGACCAAAGGGGGGAAAAGTAGGCAATACACAAAATCACTACATAAAAACCATAAGTCGTAAATACTATTAATATTCAAGGCTAAAATAGTCGCCGTTACCCCAACTATCCAAATACAACCTTTTAATATTTTGGCTAATTTTTCTGTCGATATTTGGGGGTCAATCAAAGGGCGATAAACATTCCACGTCGCCATTGAAGACGCCGACAAAATGGAAGAATCTGCGGAGGACATAACTGCTGCTGCAACTGCCCCTAAACCAATAGTTGCCACCCAAGGGTTGGTTAAGTATCGAATCACATGCGGTAAAACGGAGGCAGAATCAGGTGGCGCTGGCAAGCCCATAGCAGCCCAATCTGCCACATCCCCAACGATACCAATCATACCTGCTGGAATAGCCGCAAACAAACAGAAAAATCCCGCAAATAAAGACAATCGAACGGCTGTATTTTCGTCTTTAGAGGCTAAAACTCTTTGAAAATAAACTTGCCACGGTAAGCCACCAAAGACTAATAATAACGCATAATCCCACCAATTCCAGTAATAGTCTCCTAACGCTTCTACACTTGGAAAGAAGGAAGCCGCTGCCCCTTTTTTTGCTTGATAAGCCGTCCATGCCATATCCCAGCCCCCGACAGACTCTAAAGCAAATGGGACTACTAAAAACAAACCGCCAATTAATAAAATAATTTGTACGACATCGGTTAAAGCTACCGCCCATAAACCACCTAATGCGGTATAAGCAATCGCAATAATCGCAGATAATATAATAGCAGGTGTTGTTGCCAATCCTAAAACGGTTCCAAAAGTTGTCCCTAATGCCATCAAAATAGCGGCTGTCCAGAATATTTCTCCTGTCAAAGCGGGTAAAAATAAGACGGCTGCCATTCGTTTACCAAAGCGTTGTTCTAAAGGGTCAAGCATCGTTTTAAACTCATACCGACGCATTTTTCTAGCAAAGAATAAACCGCCAATAATCAAGCTTAGCGCATAGCCCCAAGGTGCTTGCACCCAAACCAATCCAGATGCTGCGGATGCTTCCGCTGTTCCGTTGATAAAACCACCACCGACCCAAGTGGCCCCCATGGTCAAAACGGCAATACCAATGGGTAAAGAACGTCCTGCCAACATCACATCCGTCATCGTTTCGGATTCTTTTTTACTGCTGGCATAAGCACCGATATAAAAAATTAATCCATAAAATATCGTCATCGCAATGTATCCTCCCCAAAAGACTTCATTTTCTGTAAAAAAATAAAGATACAGCCCTGTTAGTATGAGTAGACCTAATAATCCTATGGTTGGTAAAATTGCTTTTGATTTTGTTAGCTGCATGGGCGAAAGTT
>CALFWI010000319.1 GCA_937928615.1 uncultured Saprospiraceae bacterium
ATCTCTAAGGGAAAAAATATAATCTCGTTTAGCTTGGTCTTTTTCCTGTAGGGCAATCGTCAAATCCGTAATACTTAAATTCCCAATAAAAAAGCGATTTTTGGCAATCTCGTAACGTTCTGCCGCAATTTCATCCGCTTCTTTGGATAAGGCTAATTGGTCTTTCAACATATTACAAAGGGTTATCAAGGTATAAATTTCTTGTTCAAAAACAATGCGGTCTTGTTCCACTTCGTATTCGACTAATTGTTTATTGGCTTTGGCAGTTTCCATGCGAGATTTGGAGCGCCCCCAATCCATAATGGGGATTTCAAAACCGATTTGTATGGTTTCTCTATCTTGTGGGCTTTTATAAACATCCGTTATATTCTTAGCGGTATTCGACAAACCAAAAGCGGCAAAAACATGGGCTTGAAAACCATTTTCTCCTTTCGCTTTCGCCACCCCTCTTTCCGCTTCCAAACTTCTCCTTTTAAATCCTATGGCAGCACCTCGATTCACAAAAGCTTCTTGTAAAGCTCGGTCGGTATCTATTTCTAAATTAGGAATAGTCGTCGGTAAAACCAATTCAATAGCTGCCGCATCTCGATAAGCGATGTAAGACTTTAATTGCAAATCAGCTACTTCTAAATTTTGCGCTGCACTAGCTGCAGATTTTTTAGATTGTAACACCCCTAAACGCAATTGCAACAAATCATTTTTGGAAATTTTGCCTAAATCAAATCGTTCTAGAGCTATTTTATAAATGGTGTCATTATTACTTAAATTGCTTTGCGCTATTTGTCGATTGACTTGGGCAATTAAAAAATCAAAAAAACGATTGGCGGCAGTTAATCCTATATTTTCTAAATTTTCGATGTACGCTTGTTTGGATTCTTCAAAACGTAAAGGTTCTGTTTTTTTGTCCCATTTTAGAGGATTAAAAGCGAATAATGGTTGCTGTATGACAACCCCAATTGGTAACCCATTGTATAATTTAAAGTCTCTATCAAAATCATCAAACCGTTGTAATTGAGAGTTCACAAAAACCGTTGCCCCCGTCGCCGCAATCGTTTGGCTCAAGGAGAAGGTTAAGTCTGAATTATTATTGGTGACCGATTGGAATTCAATGGTGCCGTCAGGTTGTAGTACTTCCTGAAAAGTTCGATTAAAATTGGGTAAAGTACCACTTAGGGTTAATTGCGGTTTATAATTCGACAAATAACTTTTGTATTGCCAATAGGATGTTTCCTTTTGCGTATTGGCTTGTTTGGCGGAGATAGATTGACTTTTTGCTAGTTCAATTACTTGGTTTAGGGATAATTGAATCGTGTTTTCTTGTGCTATTAAGTTGATAGCAACTAGAAAATTGAAAATGATATATAAATAAGATTGCTTCAATGCTTTATTTTTTAACGCTTTTATCCCGTATTTTAATCGGGAGATTACGCTGATTTTTATGATTTTTTATGTTTTCTTTTTGCACACAATTCATCGTTTATCTTTCATCATTCATCGTTAATTACCACTTCCTCCAAATGCACATAATCCTTCATATCTGTAATAATCACTTCTTCGCCTGCTTTTAGGTTATCCAATATTTCTACATAATCGAAGTTAGAAAGTCCTATCCTCACTTCTCTTCGTTTGGCGATTCCATTCTCCAAGACGTAAATCATTTGTTGTTTTCTGCCTTTAAAGATAGGGCCATTGGCAACTCGAATGGTGTTATTTCTAGCCTTCGTAATTAAGAAGATTTCAACCGTCAAATTAGGGCGCAATAAATCATGGTTCGGTGCTTGCAATTGAACCACAAATTGTATCACTCCATCTGCCACAGTCGGTTTGATATTGCTGATACTCCCTCTTAAATCTTGTTCGTTGATGCGGATAATTGCTGCTTGTCCAATGTGGATTTTCTCGCCATAAATATCTGAAATCGACCCCTCTACTCGGAAACTCGCTAAGTCTGCCACCTTTGCCAAGGCTTCTCCTTCGTTCACCGTTGTCCCCACGTTTTCATTCACCCAAGTCAACACCCCTACCCTAGAAGCAACCACTTCTGCCTGTTCTAATTTTCTGGAAAATTCTTTTAAATCTTTGCCTTGAATCGCTAATTGCAATCCCACTTCTTTCAAGTCACTTGTAACCGCTTGTTGTTTGTAAGCCAAATCATTCTCTAATTGCTTTTTCTCCAATTGGGCTATTTCCAAATTGAGGCTCACTTTTTCCATCGCTTCTTCTGTGCCTCCACCAATCGTGACCAATCGTTTGGCATCTTCCAAATCTGCTTTTAAGCCATTAATCCGCAAACCTTTGATTTCATTATTAATTTTTAAATCGTATAAATTTTTATCTAACTGTAATTTTAATTGGACAATACTATTTTTTTTCAGGGCTAACTCATCATCTAATTTTTCTTTTTTTAATAAAGCAAATTCCTTATTCAAAAGTAAAATCGGTTGGTTTGGTTTTACGGTACTACCAACAGGAATTAATACTTCTTGTACCGCTGCTTGAATAGAACTCGTAATGACTTGCTCGAATTCTGGTACCACTTCTCCTGAGGCAGTAATCGTATTTTCAATATTTCCTGCCTCTGCTAGGGCGGTTCTAAATTTAGTGGTACTTAAAGAAGTTGTGAGCGAAGCCCTAAAGAAGTATACCCCCACTCCAATTATCCCAATCAACAGCATTGCCCAAAAAATATTTCGGTTGCGGCCTTCTTGAATAATTTTATCAGATAATTCTCTGTCCATTGTTTACCTATTTTGAAGTCGATTAAACTCAAATTGTTCTA
>CALFWI010000320.1 GCA_937928615.1 uncultured Saprospiraceae bacterium
GTTAGGTTCAAAACATTCACTTGGTTAGGACTTAAATTGATATGACCCGTACCAGAATTATTTGTCATACTAAGTGTAGGAGTGTACTGACTAATGATGGTGGCATACCCTTTAAAGTCATTAAAAATGCCTACAAAATCAATTAAATTAGCTTGAGTAACAGAGTTAGTAGATTGATGTGTTTGTAAAGCCACCTTTGGATTACTATCGTAACCACCTGCGGTTATACGGGTGATTGCATCTGCCCCATTTTGACTATCATAGATATTAGAACCATTCGTATTTCCTAATTTAACAAAAGTATTTTGATTAACATTGATACCACTACCTGTGGTATAATTTATCTTCCCTCCTATTAATAAACCAGTATTTTGAGCATCTCCATTGGCTCGAAAATCACCTGTCCAATTACCAGAAACAGTAAGGCTACCAAGTAAATTTAAATCACCACCTAAGGCAGCAGTTCCTTCTATATCACCATTAACTGTACTTACAGACTCTTCTACGAATACATTAAAACCAAAAGCTTGAGACAATGGGTTGACCATTATCACTTCTTGCTTTTCGCTAACAAACGTCGAGTAAGTTGCAACGATAGTTGTTTCTATTATTTCAAGCTGTTTGGTAAAATAAAAGGAAGCATATCCTACATTAACTGTTAGTAGAAATATTGTTAAAAAGGATAATATTTTTCTCTTTGTGACAATTCTAGAAATCATGAGATGCGTTTGTTAGTGTTCTGACATTGGGTAATGGCATCTATCTTATCAAGGCACTTTAATAATTCTGGTTCTCTGACAAATTTCATAATTGACTTGTCAGAAAGTGATAATTTCTGCATTAATTGATGGCACTATAATTTACCTATCGCTCTTTTCGCAAATCAGCAATATTCATGACAGCAATAAATGCTATTTGCTAATGCTTTTAGGAGATAGTAATAATAGCTTATTAATTTGCCTAATAATATTAGAAGGGGATATTTTTAAGTTGGAGGGAAGAGGGGAAAGTAATAGGGGTACGATTTAAAATTTATTACAATACATATTCTTTTATTTTCCATCTTTTTAACTAAAAAAGAAGAAAAAGAAGCACATTTATATAATTATTACAAATAGAAAATCAAGGTAATTTGTATTACCTAGTTACAAAATAATGCAAAAACCATGCTTAATTTAAAGGGTAGTAATAAAGAAACAATGATTACTTTAGGAAGAAATCATATAAGGTAAGCAGAAGACATTATATACCGTGCTTTTCAAAATACAAAATAGCAGCTACGTGTGCTTTAATAATTTTTTGTTGTACTTTTTTATCCAAAAGTTGATAGACTTCTTTTCTATTATTATAAAAACCATTTTCTGTTAAAACAGAAGGCATATTCGTACGTCGCAAGACAAAAAATTGCTTAGTAGGTTGAGATTTAATGCCTCGATTAGTCCAACCCAATTCATTAACTAATTGTTGTTGAAAAACAGCCGCCAATTTTTTCCCCGTACGACTTCCATGAAAAAACCAAGTTTCTAACCCTTTTGCATGCGTCCAGGTACCAGGACCAGCATTTGCGTGGACAGAAAGAAAAATTTTAGGTAAATCAGAAGGGACATTATTAGCTCGTAAAACTCTACCCTTGAGAAAATTATCCACACTTACTTCTGGCACAACATTATAGTATTTGACACCGTGTTTTTTTAATTCCTTGATAATCCCTTTTACAATAATTCGATTGAATTCATATTCAAAAAAGCGACCATTATCTTTCAATTTAGGAGACCGTTTACCAGCCGTTAGTTTACCATGTCCATTATCCAAACACCATAAAAATCTTTGCTTAGGAATAGCAGGTTTAGGTAATTCAGGTTCGGGCGTTGGTTCGGGTTTATTATCAATAGGTGAGATTTCAGGAGGAAGTGTTTCTTCTACTTCTGGGACTTCTACTATTTCTTCAATATTCGTATCTATCGTAACTACGGTATCTTGAGGCATATCTCCACCATCCTGTGGCACCAAATCTTCTGGGTCAGGTTCAACTATGACAACAATTTCTCTTTCTTTTGGTAAAAACAAACTCCGCAAGCCTCCAAAAACATTTTCTAAAAAGGTGCGAAAGAAGTCCGTAATTTTCTCTAGCATAAATTTTTAAGGATAAAAAATCATTTATCGACTATCAATCGTTCACCAAATATAGGCAAAAGTAGCTATCATATACAAATATAAATTTGGCTTAAGTATCATTACCTTTCTCTTTTTCTAATTATTGATTACTTTGCAACGAAAAATATAGGTGTAATTCACCTTAAAAGTCTCCACCATGCCATTAAATAAGGCAAGGGGCATTAAGAAATTTTCGTTAAGTGCTTCGAGAGAAATAAGTTCTATTTTTTGAACGAAGTACTTACCTAATAATAGTAATTAAAAAATCCATTTTGCAAAATCATGCCAACTATGCCAAAGAAGTATTTAAAATTGAAGCACAGGCCATTCAACAACTTAGTGATTATTTAGATAATAACTTTAATCAAGCAGTTGAGCTAATTTTATCCACTACAGGTAAATTAATAGTTATTGGAATGGGAAAATCTGGCCTAATCGGTCGAAAAATGGCCGCTACTTTTTCTAGTACTGGAACGCCAAGTTTTTTTCTACACCCAGCAGAGGCATTTCATGGTGATTTAGGAATGGTTGCTAAAAATGATGTTTTATTAGCCATTTCCAAATCAGGAGAGACTTCCGAAATCTTACAACTCATTCCGTTTTTTAAAAAGCAGCAGCTACCTATTATTGCCATTTGTGCAGCAGTAAATTCTACCTTAGTAAAAAACGCAGATTACTTCTTAAATGTGTTGGTAAACCAAGAAGCCTGTCCTTTAGATTTAGCCCCAACGGCCTCTTCTACCGCAACGCTAGCTATGGGAGATGCTTTAGCTATGGCGTTAATGAAAGCTAGAGGTTTTCAACGAGCCGATTTTGCCCAATTCCATCCTGGTGGTAGTTTAGGCAAAAAATTGTTAACGGCAGTTGAAACAGTCATGCATCAAAAAGATTTGCCAATTATTTCGAATAAAACAGAGATGGAAGCATTAATCAATACCATGACAAAAGGTAAATTAGGGTTGGTGATTATTCAAGAAAATCAAAAAATTATTGGTATCATAACAGATGGAGATTTACGGCGAATTATGCGAAAAAAGCAAAGTGATTTTTTCCAGTTAAAAGCAAAGGATTTCATGACTAAAAATCCTATCACAATTACTCCATCTACAACGATTAAAGCAGCAGAAACACTAATGGTTAAACATAAAATCACTTCTTTACTTATTGCCGAAGCAGATAGTTTAGTTGGTGTTGTACAAATTTATCAAGTAGCTTAATTCTTAAAAATGTTATATCAGCAACTAAGCAGTTCTCCTTTTATTATTGCAGGACCATGTGTCATTGAATCTCAAAATCTATTATTAGAAATAGCGGCTGAATTAGTTCGTTTACAAAGAATTTTCAATATTCCAATCATCTTTAAAGCCTCTTTTGATAAAGCTAACAGAACGGCCATCCATTCCTTCCGAGGCCCCGGTTTAAAAAAAGGTATCGAAATGTTAGCGGTAGTAAAAGAAAAATACCGACTCCCTATCACCACAGATATTCACGAATCTGGACAAGCAGCACCTGTGGCAGAAGTAGCCGATATTTTACAAATTCCAGCTTTTCTTTGTCGGCAAACTGATTTATTAGTAGCAGCAGGCAAGACAAATAAAATCGTAAACATTAAAAAGGCACAGTTTCTGTCAGGAAAAGATATGGCGTTTCCCGCTGAAAAAGTGGCATCAACGGGTAATAAGCAGATACTATTAACCGAAAGAGGGAATATGTATGGGTATAATAACTTAGCAGTTGATTTCAGAAACATTCCAGATATGCAAACCTTTGGCTACCCTGTAGTCATGGATTGTACACATGCTGTACAGCGACCAGGTGGAGCTGGTGGGAAAACAGGTGGCAACAGAGAATTCGTTCCTTCCATGGCTTATGCAGCAAAAGCCTTCGGTGCAAACGGTTATTTTTTTGAAGTACATCCCGACCCTACAATTGCTAAAAGTGATGGGCCAAATATGCTGTACTTAAAAGACTTCGAAGCCGTTTTAAAAAAACTTTTTAATAGATAGAGCCTTAATGAGGTTTATAAGTTGATGAAGTAAGAATCAATTCTCATCAACTTATAAACCTCATCAACTCATTCATCTCATAAATTCGTATTATATAATGATTCTAGGGCAAAAATTAGTCATCATCATGCCTGCATATAATGCAGCAAAAACGATTGAAAAAACCTATCGGGAACTACCTTTTGATATAGTTGACGAGGTCATTTTAACCGATGATTATAGTTCTGATAATACCATAGCACGAGCTAAGGAGTTAGGCATCAAAGAGGTCATTATTCACAAAAAGAATAAAGGATATGGTGGCAATCAAAAATCGTGTTATAATCGTGCTTTGGAATTAGACGCTGATATAGTGATTATGCTCCATCCAGATTATCAATACACCCCAAAGCTAATCCATTCGATGGCTTACTTAATTGCCAATAAAGTGTATCCCGTTGTCTTAGGTTCTAGAATTCTGGGAAAAGGTGCACTAAAAGGAGGGATGCCATTAATAAAATATGTTGCCAATCGTTTTTTAACCTTATTCCAGAATATTTTAATTAATCAAAAATTATCTGAATACCATACAGGCTACCGTGCTTTTTCCAAAGAAGTATTAGAAGGCATCAATTATAATATCAATTCTGATGACTTCATTTTTGACAACCAAATGATTTCTCAGATATTCTATGCAGGCTTTGAAGTTGCTGAAATCACCTGTCCTACCAAATATTTTGAAGAAGCTTCTTCTATCAATCTAAAAAGAAGTGCTATTTATGGTTTAGGCGTATTAGCGACCTCTATTAAGCATCGACTTAATAAAATGGGGGTATTAAATTCTAAAATTTATCAGAAAACATGAGCAGATGCGTTTAGCAGTAGCAATAAAATCTTGATTTCAACAACCAATTTTGCAAAATACAGTTACCTGAATAACGCTTCCTATTAGTAAGTCTATCTGCGTGATAGCTCTTCCACATAATAAGCCTGTCCATATTATAAACCTACCAAGCAGACCTTTGCGTCACAAAATTGTTAGTGTTTCGTTAAAAATGCGAACATGGTCGATAATTTGGAGAACTATTTGCTTTAAAGTTGTTATATTTATTGTAGACATTTTGTAATAGACGAGATAATATTTCGTTTAAATAGTACTTAAAAGATTTATCGAAATCTTTATGCTTTTATATCATCCTTCAGAAAAAAATATTAGGTCTATCGACCACATTAAAAAATAACCTATGAAATTTAAAGGATTTGTATTTTTTGCATTTGCTGCATTGTTTTTGCTCATAGCAGCGAATCAGCCAAAAACAGACGAAGCGCAAAAAGAAGCCATTTTAATGCAGACTGTTTTGGCAGGTTTAGAACAATTGCATTATGCGCCCTACAAAATTGATGATGACTTTTCTAATAAAGTCTTCGATTTATACTTAGAAAGAATTGATGGCAACAAACGCTGGTTAACGCAAGCAGATGTAGACCAATTGGCGCAATATAAAGACCAATTAGACGACCAAGCAAAAGGTGGCACTTTTGAATTTTTAAATCTAGCAGAAGCAACACTCAATAAAAGCTTAGTCAAAACAAAAGCTTATTATCAAGAATTTTTAGCACAACCATTTGACTTTACGGGCAAGGAAACAATTGAATTAGACGGAGACAAAAAAGCCTTTGCTAAAGACGATGCGGAATTAAAAATGTATTGGGAAAAGGCCATGAAATATGAGACTTTGACTCGATTAGTTAGCAAAATAGAGGCACAAGAAAAAGCAGCTAAAGGAGAAAAAGAGGATAAAGTTGCTGCTTCAAAAGAGTTAAAGGGGAAAATACTTGAATTGAAAGAAACAGTAGAAAAAGAAGCAACAGCAGAAAAAGTTGACATCAAAACTGTTGCCGAATTAGAAGAAGAATCTCGTAAAGCAGTACTAAAATTATTTAATGATTGGTACCACAGAATGGAAAAGCGACAGCGAAAGGATTTTGTGAGTGATTATTTAAATTCTTTTACTAGCGTATTTGACCCACACACCAATTATTTTTTACCTGCGGATAAAGAAAATTTTGACATCGGCATGTCTGGTCGTTTAGAAGGTATTGGTGCGAGATTACAAGAAACACCAACAGACGAAACCAAAGTGGTCATGGTCGTACCTGGTGGCCCAGCTTATAGTGGCAAAGTACTCGAAGTAGAAGATATTATTCTTAAAGTAGCCCAAGACGATGATGGTGACTGGATAGATATTGCTGGCTGGGATATTAACGATGTAGTTGCTAAGATTAGAGGAAAAAAAGGAACAAAAGTTCGATTAGCTGTCAAAAAAGTAGATGGTTCTATCGTTGAGACAACGATTATCAGAGACGAAATAATTATGGATGAGGGGTATGCGAAATCTGCTGTTTTAGATTTAGAAGGGATTGGTGACAACATCGGTTATATCAAATTACCTCGTTTTTATGCTGATTTTAATAAAAGAGATGGGCATCAATGTGCCGTTGACGTAGGCATTGAATTGGAAAAATTAAAGAAACAAAAAGTCAATGGAATTATCCTTGATTTAAGAAGTAATGGCGGTGGTTCTCTAAGAGATGTCGTAGATATGTCTGGTTTCTTCATCGAAGAAGGGCCAATTGTTCAAGTAAAATCAAGACGTGCCAATGCAGAAGTCTTAAACGATAGAGACCCAGAGGTACAATACGATGGCCCTTTAATTGTAATGGTTAATTCTTTTAGTGCTTCTGCTTCTGAAATTTTAGCGGCTGCTTTACAAGATTATGACCGAGCAGTAATTGTCGGAAGTGATGCTACTTTTGGTAAAGCAACGGTACAACGATTTTTTGATTTAGATAGAGCAATTAGAGGCTATAGTGATATTAAGCCATTAGGGCAAGTAAAAGTCACTACTCAAAAATTCTATAGAATCACAGGGAACTCTAACCAATTAGAAGGAGTGATTCCTGATATCATGTTACCTGATAATTATGACTTGATCAAAACTGGAGAACAAGAGTATGAAACAGCGATGAAGCAAACAAAGATTGAGCCTGTCACACATACTCAAGGAGTATTCCAAGTTAAAAACAAGGCGGCTTTAAAAACAGCAAGTGAAGGAAGAGTTGCGAATAATGAAGTTTTCCAAAAAATACAAGAAAACGCTAAACGTTTGAAAAAGCAAAGAGAAAGTACCAGTTACTCTTTAAATATAGATACATTCCGAAAGCATAAAACAGCTACTAAAGCAGAAGCAAATAAATATAAAAATCTAATGACGCCAATTGATGGTTTAACCGTTAGTAATTTAGCTGTTGACTTAGCACAAATTAATACAGATTCTTCTAAGATTGGTAGAAATGATGCGTTTATTAAAGCACTAAAAAAGGATGTTTACATCGAAGAAACGTTGCACATCATGCAAGATTTAGTGAAAGGTAGTACTGCTTACGCTCCGCAAACGGGAAAGGAATAAAATACACCAATTCCTAGAAAGTAAAAAGCGATATTGAGAAACCTCAATATCGCTTTTTTTATTGTTTTTGATTATTAGTACCATATAAAATTTGTAGTCCTATGCTGTTTGACGTCTTAATTCATTGACATCATCGTAACGCTTTTCTATTAAACTTTTCAATTCTTTTCTAGCAAAGAAAATTCGACTCTTCACCGTACCCAAAGGCAATTCTAAATAGTCTGCAATTTCTTGATATTTATATCCTGAATAATGCATCATAAAAGGCACTTTAATACTTTCATCTAAATTGCTAATCATCCCCTTTAATTCTGCTACCATAATATTAGACCCTGCTTTATTGGAAATAGCGACATTACCAGAGTTGATGTAATAATTATTATCTGTAGAATCCATAATTGTATTGGCTTTTACTTTTTTTCGATAATTATTAATGAAAATATTTTTCATAATAGTAAACAACCAAGCTTTGAAATTAGTCCCTACTCGAAATTTCTCTCGATTGGTCATCGCTCTGAAAGCTGTTTCTTGATATAAGTCCTTAGCGTCTTCTATGCTTTTAGTAAGATTATAAGCAAAAGAATTGAGTACAGGAGTCATCTTATCGAAGTTATTATAAAATTCTAAAGCAGTCATAATTCAACAGGTTAGGTTATTTTAATTATTTTGTTGAACCAAAGATAGGTAAAAGTTAAACAAATTACCAAATTTTGTTAAACATTTTAGCAAGACATTCTCAATAAAATTTATACATAGAGTCGCAAACAACACAACAACATATTGATAATCAACTAATTAAGCATAAAAACATAATTTTTAACAAAAAAATTAATTTTCAAAAAAAAATGAAAGTTTAGGTTTCTTATTCATTTATTTGTTTAACTTAAACAAAAAAGCCTTTATAAATAGGTCCTGTAATCTACTTATAAAGGCTTTGTTTAACTTATTTAAGGGTATCAAATAATCGCTTACTGCAAATGCGTATATAAAAATCCTGTCATTGCTTTATAAAATTCAAATCGGTTTTCTTCATTTTGAAAGCCATGCCCTTCATCATACTTCACCATATAAGGCACGTCAATCCCTCTCTCTCTAAGTGATTGTACAATTTGGTCTGCCTCATCAATATTAACTCTAGGATCATTCGCTCCTTGTACCACAAATAAAGGGACTTTAATTTTATCCACATGCAGGGCAGGAGAGTTCGCAGTCATCATTGCTTTATCTGTTTCTGGATGGCCTACCATTTCATATAAAGTTTCCAAATAAGGTTTCCAATAAGGTGGAATCGTTTTCATAAAAGTAAATAGATTGGAAACACCTACATAATCAATCGCACAAGTATATAAATCAGGCGTGAACGCAATGCCTGCTAAAGTCGCATACCCTCCATAACTCCCACCATAAATAGCAATTCGTTTGGGGTCGGTAATACCTTGTTCAATTAACCACGCTACCCCATCCGTAATATCATGCTGCATATTCTGCCCCCATTGTTTGAAGCCTTTTTCCCAAAAATCTCGACCATACCCTGTACTTCCTCTAAAATTAACTTGTAAAACGGTATACCCTCTATTGGTCAATAATAATACTTCTGGATGATAGCCCCAACCATCCCTAAACCAAGGCCCTCCATGTGGTAAAATTACTGTTGGTGTCGGTTCGTTTTCTTTGCCCAAAGGTTGTGCTAAATAACCATGAATCGTCAAACCATCTCTAGATTGGTATTGAATTGGTTTCATGGATGCCATATCTTCCTCCGCTATCCAAGGTCCTACTTCTATTATCTTGGTTAAGTCATCACTTATTTTGTCATAGAAATAGTAAGCGCCCAATGATTTATCACTATAAGTCCGAATCATATATTTAGATTCATCCTTACTTGAGCTAGCCAAAGCTACTTCATAGCCTACTAATCTAGTTTCTAATTTTTCTTGTAAATCACCTCTTTCTTTATCGAAAAAATGAAAGTGTCTTTTCCAAGTAGTATAAGCTACCCCCGTCAATACTTTTCTTTTTTTAGAATACATCAATTGAGCAACATCGACATCTGGGTGTTCAAAAAGTGGCGCACCTACTTCTTCTTTTTTCACCATATCATAACGCACAATCACGGATTTATCTCGCCCAACATTGGAAGAAACAAAAACAATGTTTTGATTGTCAAACTCAAAAAAGAGTGGCTGGAAGCTTACTTTAAAATTAGTAGTAAATACTTCTTGAAAATCAGCTGCTTCATCCGCTCGGTAAATAACTTTTTG
>CALFWI010000321.1 GCA_937928615.1 uncultured Saprospiraceae bacterium
AAGCAAAAAAGCACACTAATACTAAAAAATAGCGGTTTCTTATTGGAGCAGGAATTTGCCTGATAAGTGGTTTAAATGGATTATTTCTAATTTTCTTTGCCATAGTATTTATAAGGATTAAAGGATTGCAAGTATCTTCTCTACGCTTACGCTACTCTATTCTGCTTCGTTTCTAAGAATCCTCAATTTAGCAAAAAAAATTACCAGTTACCAATTACTTATTGCCAGTTACCTGTTCTTAAACGAACTGGTAACTGGCAACTCGCTTATCCTATCCCAATAAAGCTCTACCTGGATAAACGCCAGAATCGCCTAATTCTTCTTCAATTCTCAATAACTGATTATATTTTGCAATTCTATCAGAACGAGAAGCGGAACCAGTTTTAATTTGTCCAGTATTTAAAGCAACTGCTAAATCTGCAATCGTTGTATCTTCTGTTTCGCCAGAACGGTGACTCATGACACTTGTAAAACCATTTCTTGTCGCCATATTGACGGCATCAATAGTTTCTGTTAAAGAACCAATTTGATTCACCTTAATTAAAATAGAATTAGCACTACCTTCGTCGATACCTCTTTGTAAACGCTTGGTGTTCGTTACAAATAAATCATCTCCTACTAATTGTACTTTCTTGCCTAATTTTTTATTTAAAGCTTTCCATCCTTTCCAATCATCTTCATCCAAACCATCTTCAATAGAGAAAATAGGGTATTTCTTTACCCAATCTGCCCAGTAAGAAACCATATCAGCAGAAGACAGTTTATCTCCAGTAGATTGGTGAAAATGGTATACTTTCTCTTTAGCATTATAAAATTCAGAAGCCGCTGCATCCATCGCAATCATCACATCTTCCCCAGGTCTATATCCTGCGTTTTCGATTGATTTCAATACAATTTCCACTGCCTCTTTATTAGATTTGATATTTGGTGCAAAACCACCCTCATCTCCAACATTTGTAGAATATCCTTTTTTCTTTAGGACTGCTTTCAAGCTATGGAATATCTCTACACCCATTCTCAAACCTTCAGAGAAGAAATCTGCTCCTACTGGTACCACCATAAATTCCTGAAAATCAATGCTATTATCCGCATGAGAACCCCCATTTAAGATATTCATCATTGGAACAGGTAAAACATGTGCATTTACGCCACCGATATATCTGTAAAGTGGTTGACCTGCCGCCGCTGCTGCTGCTTTAGCCACTGCCAAAGAAACCCCCAAGATAGCATTAGCTCCTAACTTTGATTTATTAGGTGTGCCATCCAATTCAAGCATAATATTATCAATATAAATCTGCTCGAATATATCTACCCCGATCAATTCCTCTCGGATGATTTCCTCAATATTTTTACAAGCATTCAATACCCCTTTTCCTAAGAAACGTTTTTTATCACCATCTCTTAATTCTACTGCTTCATACTTTCCAGTAGATGCACCAGAAGGTACGGCTGCTCTTCCTAAATGTCCGTCATCTGTTAGTACCTCTACTTCAACCGTAGGATTTCCTCTAGAATCTAAAATTTCTCTGGAACGAATATCTAAAATATTACTCATAATTTTTAAGGTTAGTATTAGGAGTTTATTAAAAGAGCTCCTTAATTTTTTTGTAATAATTCTTAAAACTAATTTGGCTAATGGTATCGGGCGAAAGGAAAAAATTAGTTTAAAATATTACTGCTTCTCTTTCTCCATTAAGTCTATAAAAAAGTCAAATAAATATCTAGAATCATGTGGTCCTGGAGATGCTTCTGGGTGATACTGTACCGAAAAGGCATTTTTTCCTATGACTCTAATTCCTTCAATTGTATTATCATTCAAGTTCATGTGGGTAATTTCTACCTTATCACTATTCGCTTTGATTGCTTCCGGATTTACACCAAAACCATGATTTTGACTAGTAATCTCACACTTTCCAGTAATAATGTTCTTTACTGGGTGATTGATGCCTCTATGTCCATGGTGCATTTTATAAGTAGGAATGTCTACCGCTAAAGCTAAGATTTGATGCCCTAAACAGATACCAAATAAAGGTTTATTTTTCTTTAGAATTGCTTTTGCAGTTTTCACTGCATACTTCATCGGTGCAGGGTCACCAGGGCCATTCGATAAAAAGTACCCATCAGGTTTCCATGCCTCTAATTCTTTAAAAGGCGTCTTTGCTGGAAATACTTTGATGTAACAATCTCTAGCGGCGAAATTTTCTAGGATACTTTTTTTAATCCCTAAATCTAAAGCAGCAATTTTATACTTAGCAGTTGATTCTCCCAAAGTATAAGTTTCTTTTGTACTAACAACAGAGGCTAGTTCTAAGCCGTCCATGTTAGGTACTTTTTTCAATTGCTTTTTCAAGGCTTTTAAATCCGTTGTTTCAGAAGAGATAATAGCATTCATCGCTCCTTTATTACGGATATGCTTGACAATTGCCCGAGTATCTACATCAGAAATACCAACTAAACTTTCTCCTTTAAAGTAATCTTGAATAGAAGCATCTGCTTTTTTTCGAGAATATTGGTGGGTGAAGTTTTTACAGATTAGACCTGCAATTTTGATGTCATTAGACTCTGCGTCTGCATCTTTAGTACCATAATTACCAATATGAGCATTGGTTGCGACTAAAAGTTGTCCAAAATAAGAAGGATCTGTGAAAATTTCTTGATAACCGGTCATGCCTGTGTTGAAACAAATTTCGCCTGCGGTTGTCCCTATTTTTCCGGCAGATTTTCCATGAAAGGTTGTTCCATCTTCCAGTAATAAAACAGCTGGTACTTGTTGCATAAAGAATAACTTTTAAGTTAAAATAAGGGTATTTATTTGATTGGGCTATCGTTCTTTTTTAAAATTGGCGCAAAGATAAGGGGAAAGAAGGTAGAAAAGAACGATAAGACAGCTTTTTTTATTTCGTTCTTTGACAAATTCCGTAGTCGATTTGATTTTAATTTTCTTTCTGGCTGAAAGCGTGAACAAACATCGTTTATAAATCCAAAACGAGTGGGAGGCTTAAAAAAATTAGAATTGAAACGACTATTTCAAGGAATTTGTCAAAAAATCTTTCATTTAAAAGCATAATATACACCAAACTATATAGCAAAGTAATTGCTAAAATAGGGTGTAGGAAATGGATTTGTCAATTTATAGTTTCTTCCGCAAAGCAAGTAAGATGTTTTTTTATTTTTTGGTACAATTCTTTTGGTTTAAAAGGCTTCAAGATAAAATCATTCCAATCATACATCTTATATCTTTCTTCTTGTGAGATATGTGCATGAGCAGTCATCACTAAAATAGGTAATTCATCTGTTCCTAAAGACAATTCTTGACGGATATATTTTGTCGTTTCATAACCATCCATTTTAGGCATTTGAATATCCATTAAAATGAGATGAAAACGCTTCTCCTTTAAGATTGTAATCGCTTCTTCTCCATCATTCGCTATAGAAATTTCAATATTTCTCCATTGTTTCTCTAAAGTTTTTACAGCAACTATTTGATTCAATTTATTGTCTTCTACTAAAAGTAGTTTAAATGGCGTATTTTTATCTATCTCTGATACTGGAGTGATTGTTTTATATTGTTTTTCTAATTCATTACCTATTTCAAAAATTAAATCAAAATAAAAAATAGTTCCTCTTCCTTCTACACTTTCCAAACCAATTTTCCCTCCTTGTTGTTCTATCAAGCTTTTGGCTATTGGTAAGCCCAAACCTGTACCTTCAAATAAGCGGTCTTTAGTCTGTACTCTAGTAAAAGATTCAAAAACAGCAGCTATCTTATCTGCAGGAATACCAATTCCAGTATCCTCTATCATAAATTTAATCTGAATAGAAAATTGATTGCTATTCAGGGATAAAGTTTTTATTTTCACATGCCCCTTATCTGTAAATTTTATAGCATTGCCTACTAAATTATATAGGATTTGATTCAATCGAAGTTTATCCCCACGAATCATTCGTGGTATATTTTCTGCTATTTCTAAATGCAATATCAAATCTTTTTGCTTCACTTTATATTGCATAACATTCAATACATTATACAATAATTCATGTAGATTAAATTGTTTATTCTCAAAAAGAATAGCTTTATTTTGGATTTCTGAAATTTGTAAAATATCATTGACGACTCCTAATAAAATTTCAGAGGAATGCTTGATTGAATTAATATAACTATATTGCTCTTCATCTAATTTGGTATCCAATACTAAATTACTCATTCC
>CALFWI010000322.1 GCA_937928615.1 uncultured Saprospiraceae bacterium
CATTAAAAATACACAAAACCCTAATAAAAATAGTAAAATAATTGCCTTAACCGCCTCAGCAATGGGCAAACACATGAAAATGGCTTACGAAGTGGGAATGGATGACTTCTTGTCTAAGCCATTCCGTCCCAAAGATTTAATGGCTAAATTAGAAGATGTACTTGGCTAAGAAGATTTCTTTTTCAACTTACATTATTCCTCTAACTCCTGCCTCAAATCAAGTTTTTCCACATTTTTTAGTAACTGGTCTGTTTCTTCCCAACCTTCAGGTAAATCCCGTTTATTGAGTTTAGTGGTGGCGGATTCATTCTTTTTAACAACTCGGCTAATTATTTTTGGACTTTTCTTCTTGGTCATACTAGACCGAAAAGGTTGTCTTAGATTCCTCTTATTATTTGCCGTTTTAGCCACAACTCCTTTTGTGGTGGTAGGGACGGCTAATAATCTATTTTTATCGATTAGTTGCCCCGTCAAAGAGCAAATACCATATGATTTATTATGAATACGGAGTAGGGCATTTTTTAAATCTACGACATGCTTACGCAAGCGATTGGTCATCGTGTCTAATAATTGCAAATTAGCACTACTAGAAGAATCTTCTACCCAATCACTTTGACTGCCTTTATTAAGGGTCATCTCTTTCAATTGAGCGTCTAAAGATGCTAATTGTCTTTCTGCTTTAGCTAATTTCTTATTTACCGCTGCTTTAAAAATGGCTAAATCAGTTTCTGAATATCTAATGCTTTGAAGGTTTTCCATAGGGTAATATTTTTTATATTCGTTTATTTACAACATAAGTTTAATATATATTCTGAATAAATGCAATTTTTGTATATTTTATTTTACATAATAACATTAAATCCAATAAAAAAAATATTTCTAAAGAAAATACCCCCTTCCCTACTTCCAATTCTAAACGCTTCCCTTTTTCGCCAAAACTGAGTTTTTTTTGAAGATAAAACCGTTTTTTCAAGCTTTATGCTCAACAAAAAGCTCTATCTCCCCTCCCGTCTGGGCTAAGCAGTAGCAAAGGTCGGTAATGCTCATTTTTAGTCGAGTAGCGTAAGAATTACCAAAGCTTACTAAGAAAAAAAAAATGCTTCTGTCACATATCAGTAAATGGCATATTTTTTGTTCCTATTTTACCCAAAAAAGGGAGCTGTATCGTTGACACTTAACACATTACAAAAAAATTAAATTTAAGATTTATCGTTATAGAATACCTTCGAATACTTGAGAAAACTAAATACTATCTCTAAAATCAATAAAATTAATTTTTTATTGATGTGAAGACTTCGTTTTCCTATCTATTTTACTCCCCTTGCTACTTATTCACAAACCTTTTAAGTGATTATTGTAATGTCCAATTCCCTAAGAAGTCAAACCATAAGTCCATTTATCCTCTTAATAGAAGATGATAAATCAGTGATTGCCTCCGTCAAAAATAATTTGGCTGCTTCAGGGGTTTTACGAAATCATTTGTCTGCTTGTCAATCCATTAAGGAAGCAACCTCCTTTTTGGAAGCACATCCTGAATTTGCCATCATCTTATTGGATGCCTCTTTACCAGATGGAATGGGGTTAGAGGGGCTAAAAAAATTAAAAGCCGCTTTTTCTGATAAAATAATTATTGTCTTAGCCGATAATGCACATCAATATTTAGGTATTGATTTTATCCGTACGGGAGCGCAAGATTTTATACTAAAAGAAATACTAGATAGCAAGGATATTTACCCAACTATTCAGTTTGCAGTAGAACGAGTACAGCTAATTCAGCAAGAGGTAGTAGAGAAAGTAAGCAAAATCAAACAGACGAATCAACAATTATATCAAGATATTTTTAATCAATCTAAAGACGCCATTTACATTTGTAACTTAGAAGGTAGATTAGTTGATTTTAATCAAGCAACTTTTGAATTATTCGCTTTTTCAGAAGAAGAGTTATTAGAAATAGAAATACATAATTTATTCCATACCAAAGAAAAAAAACGAGAATTCTTATATGCTTTAGTCGCCAATAAATCTGTTACGGAATTTCCAATGGAGATTGAGCAAAAAAATGGTAAAATTCGGAAATGTTTAATTTCTGCTAGTATGATTCGAACAGCAGAATTTACTGGATATTCTGGTTTACTGAGAGATATTACGGAACAGAAAAAAGCAGATGGTTTAAGGAAAGCAAGAGATATTGCTAGGCAATCTGCCAAAATGAAAGAACAGTTTATCGCAAACATTAGTCACGAAATGCGAACGCCAATGAACGCAATTTTGGGGATGAGTAACTTGGCGATGCAAACTGATTTATCCAAGGAACAATACAGTTATGTAAGTTCTATCAAACAATCTTCTGAAGTTTTATTAGGGGTTGTTAATGATATCTTAGTAATCTCTGAAATACAAAACAGTCAGTTAAAATTTGATTATAAGTTTTTTGATTTAAATGAATTGCTACATAATTTAATGAATTTAGTACAATTTAAAGCAACAGAGAAAGGCTTAAAATTGTCCTTGCAACTGAAAGATGGTATCCCTAAAATTGTCCAAGGAGACAAATTGAGGTTGAATCAAATACTATATAATCTAGTGCTAAATGGCATCAAATTTACAGAAAAAGGGGGCGTAAACATTCTTGTGGAAAATCAAAATGAAAGTAATGATTTTGTCCAATTAAAGTTTACGATTGCGGATACAGGAATAGGGATACCCTCAGATAAAATAGATGCTATTTTCGAGACGTTCACCCTAATCAGAGAACAAGGGATGGAGCAAGAAGGCAAGGGATTAGGTTTACCGATTGCTAAAAATTTAGTAGAACAGCAAGGTGGAAAAATTGGTGTCAAAAGTGAATTAGGAAGCGGCTCTGAATTTTATTTTGATTTATTATTTGAAATTGGAGAAGAGGTCTTCCCTGAACCCATTCAGGCAAAAGCTGCTGCTACCCTCGACAAAGGAGCCATTAGAGTCTTATTAGTAGAGGACCACAAAATGAACCAATTAGTTGCTATCAAAACTTTAGAAAAACATTGGTCTGATATAGAAATAACAGTAGCTAATGACGGACAAGAATGCGTAGATATATTAGCTAAAAAAGATTTTGATATTATTTTAATGGACATCCAAATGCCTAATATGAATGGCTATGAAGCAACAGGTTATATTAGGCATAAAATGTCGCCTAAAAAGGCAGAAATTCCAATTTTAGCCATGACAGCTCATGCCCATGTTGCTAAAAATGAAAAATTTCGAGAATACGGCATGGATGATTGTATCCTAAAGCCGTTTGAACCTAAAGAACTATTTAGAAAGATAACGGAATATACCTTTAAATATAAAGTACTAACATAACTATTTGGAATAGAGAATAGAGTATAGAGCATAGAGAAAAATGATTAGGCTAAGTAGCTAAAATAAGCACTTAATTTTAAGCATACTTCTATTTATCTCTGCTCTCTCAATAAAATGGTCTC
>CALFWI010000323.1 GCA_937928615.1 uncultured Saprospiraceae bacterium
AATTAAATTAATAAAATTCTATTTTGCAAGTTTCTTTTTAGCAACTTCTACGAGCCTTTCAATAGATTGAACAACTTGTAATAATTTCTCTTTTTTATGAAATTTTTTATTGGTTAAGATAGTTGCCGTAATGCCATTATATTTACGACTAGTTTCTTTTAATTTATTAAAAGAATCATCTTTAATTTTTGTCATGTTCGTATTTTTGTATAAAGATAATGAATTATAGGGTACGAATCAATTCATAGATACGTTTACTGTCTCTTTCCCAATAGTTTAGTAGATTTTTGAGATAAGCAACCGTAAATTCATCTAAATAATCTTCTTCTGCACAAGCTTTAATTTCTTCTTCTAGCCAAAGTAACTTTTCTAGTAATTCATCAAGTTCTGATTCTTCTTCTGGTGTCATAGTTTTAATTTTATTCACAAATATAAAATAAACTAATATTCAACTAAAACCTTATTCATTCAAATAATAAAAAATTAAGATAAAAAGAATTTGTTAACCATTTTTGATATAAACCAAGATTTCCTGTATTTTGCCAAATCTCTTTTATAAGGAATTATAATTACCGAATTCATCATTTCCTAAATAATCCCAAACTGATATACTATGCGAATTTTTGCCTTATTAACTATCCTTGTATTAACTGTCGGTTTTGCTATTAATAATCGACAACCTACGAAAACTTATCCGCAAGATTACTTCCGTTCTCCCATTGACCAAACCATTAGATTATCAGGGACTTTTGGAGAATTGCGACCCAATCATCTACATTCTGGCATTGATATTAAGGCAACGGGCGGTAAAAATGGTCAACCGATTTATGCCATTGCCGATGGCTATATTGCTAGAATAAAAGTCCAATCTGGTGGTTATGGAAATGCCCTTTATTTAGTACATCCAAACGGCTATATGTCGGTCTATGCCCACTTGCAAAATTTTGAAAGGAAGGTGGCGAATTATGTAGAAAAAACACAGTATGAGAAACAGTCTTTTAATGTAGATTTATACCTCAACGGCGAAACTTTTCGAGTGAAAAAAGGCGAAAAAATAGGCAATTTAGGGACTTCTGGACGGTCTTTTGGACCGCATTTACATTTTGAAATTAGAGATAATAAGACGCAAAAACCAATTAATCCACTGCTTTTTGGTTTGAAAATGGAAGACGATATGCGTCCTAAATTACACAATGTTAAGATTTACCATTTAAATGATAAATTGGAAACGATTGATACTAAAATTCATTCTTTAGTAAAAAAAGGTGGGGGAAAATATGGCGTAAAAGGAGATACTTTAACGATTGGTGCCTGGCGAGCAGGCTTTGGCATTAAAGTATATGACCATCATAATGGCGTGACGAACTGGAATGGAATTTATGCCTTGGAAATCTATCAAGATGAGCAGTTGATTCACGCTTTTGATATGGAAACTTTTTCTTTTGGGGAAAGCAGATATATCAATGCGCACATCGACTACGCAGAACAAAAATTAAACAAAGCTTATTACAATCGGAGTTATAAATTACCTGGTAATCGGCTATCTATTTATGAGAAAAATGAAGGGGTAGTCACCTTGCATAAAGACCAACCTTCCAAGATAAAAGTAGTGGCCTTAGATGTGGATGGTAATAAAGCGATGCTAGAATTTTGGGTGAAACGAAAAGAAGTAATTCCTTCTAATTCAGGTAATTATAATTATGCGATGCTTTTTGGTAAAACGAATACGATTAATACTGGATTGATGAAAGCGGTATTTTCAAAAGGTACTTTTTATGAAAACGCTTATCTAAATTACGAACAAACGGCGGACGAATCGGACGATATTTATTCAGATATGCATCACCTTCATAACGAAAGTATTCCTGTTCATAAATATTTTGATTTGAGTATTAAAGGAGATAGAATTCCTGAACATTTACGGCCAAAAGCGTTTATTGCACATTGCGATAGCAAACAAAAAATGGCTAGTAATGGCGGGAAATGGAAAGATGGATATTTGACGGCAAAAGTTCGTTCTTTAGGAGATTATTGCATTATGATTGATGACACAAAGCCTGTCATTCAACCGATTTCTTTTCGACATAATATGACCAGTCGGTCTAGAATGACTTTTAAAATCACGGATAACATGCCTACAACTGGAAAGGCTAGAGGCTTGTCTTTTACTGCGACCATCGACGGAAAATGGATATTAATGCGTTATGATGAAAAAAATGACCTTTTGATTCATCAATTGGATGAACGCACCCCAAAAGGCGAACATACTTTGAAAATTACGGTAAAAGATGATAGAGGTAATAAAAATATTTATCAGCGGCAGTTTATTCGCTAGGGCAATCTTATTCCCTCAAATTCTCATCACCTTATCACCTCAAAATAATGATATATAATCTAGCAGACCATCATTCTATCGCTAATAAATTCATTGCAGAATTAAGAGACACAACCATCCAAAAAGATGCGATGCGTTTTCGGAGAAACTTGGAAAGAGTAGGGGAGATACTGGCATATGAATTGAGCAAAAAAATGAATTTTATCCCACAAGACACAGAAACACCTTTGGGAATAGCTACGGCTTATGTACCTATGAATCAGGTTGTTTTAGGGACGATTTTAAGAGCTGGTTTACCTTTGCATCAAGGGCTGTTGAATTATTTTGATATGGCTGAAAACGCCTTCGTTTCTGCTTATCGACAACACCATAAGGATGGAAGTTTTGAAATCAACGTCCAATATGTTTCTTGCCCCAATTTAGACGGCAAGACTTTAATTATTGCCGACCCCATGTTAGCAACTGGTGCTTCTATGGATTTGACTATCAAAGCTTTGAAAGAATACGGAACACCCGCAGAAATTCACGTAGTGACGGCTATAGCTTCGATGCAAGGTGTGCAATATATTCATCGACAACATCCCAACGTACATATTTGGATGGGTGCTTGTGATGAAGAACTAACGGCTAAATCTTATATTGTGCCAGGTTTGGGAGATGCTGGAGATTTGAGTTTTGGCGCGAAATTGCAGGAGTAGCGGCAAATTCTGTTATCGGTTTTTAACACGGATATTGGCATCTCGGATGATTCTATCTGCTTTGCGGTTCTCTCGCTTAAATGTCCGCTGGACATTTACCCTTTGGGTTCACTCGTTCATCCTGTAAATCCAATATAATCTCCGATTAAAATACGGAATTAAAAGCTGTCATCCTGTAGTCAAAATGTAGGACACCCCATCCCCCGACCACTAGCCCGCTCAGGATTCACCAAATTATAAGAAAGCGTAATTCCCGCAATAAAAAATAAATCATTTAAATTAGGATTTCCTCTTCTCGTTCCTGGCAAAGGAGTTGTTTGATTCAAGTCAAAAAAATCATCTACTTGGTAAGAAATATCTGCCGAAAGCGTACCATAGGTAAATGCCAATTCTTGATAGTCTGCATACGTATCACTCACGTCATCTAGGTAATCAGTAAAGGTATAATTGGCAGAAATATCTAAACCTAAAGTCAAATCTTCATTTAATAAAAATTTAATCCCAATACCCGCTAAAACACTTCCGCTGTATAAACTATAGGGTTTTCTATTTGGAAAAGAAGGCAATCCTTGTCCTTCTGTATTTAATGGCCGCAACTCATAAACTTGACCTAAATATTCCGCTTGGGGGTTAAAAGTAAAGAAACTTCCTCCTAAAGCAACATAGGGTAATAAGACCTGTTGATACTGGGAATTGGCGACAAAAGGATACCATTCTAATCGCAAACTAGCATCTAAAAGCGGGGAAAAAAAGCGGAGGTTTCTTTGTTCTAAAAAATCATAACTAGAATTTGCATCATCTCCTTCTAACTCAGTTTTGACTACTTGCAATTTTAATGCAAAACTTTCGTTTATAGCATATCGTAAAAAACCGCCAATGGCAAAATTGCTTTGTTGGGTAATTACTTTAAATTCACTAGAGGCTAAATCTCCTTGGTAATTGGCACCACCTGCTAAAATACCTAGTTCTAGTGTTTGGGCATTTAGACCGAACAAATAAATAATAGTCAATAAACTGGTAATCAATAACTGTCTTGGGGAATATATTTTTTTAGAATAGTATTGATTCATGTTAATGCTTTTAAATCTTTTCCAATAAATATACACCAAACTGAACTTACTCTTAAATGTATTAAATTAAGGAATAATATTTATTAATACTCATTATTAAAGTAATATATTGTCTTTTTCTATCTAAAAAGGTTGTTTTTTATTTTAGAATAAGCGTATCCTAAAACAAGTTTTTACCGTCTTACGTTAGGAACATTAGAATAAGCACTCGATGAGATTAGGAAATAGTTGACGTCGATTGCTTCTATAACTCAAATTTTGGAAAAATATAAAATATTTCAAAATGGTTATATACTTTAACAGGTTAAGATTTGAACATTTTTAAAAGATTGAGCAGCTCAAGTTATATGCCCAAAT
>CALFWI010000324.1 GCA_937928615.1 uncultured Saprospiraceae bacterium
TGATTTAGCTATATTAAATAACTTGGAATTTTTAAACGCTCTGTTAATTCGGTGGGAAATGGACATGGAGGAACGCCAAGCTATATTAAAAGAAGTATACGAGTGGATGAACCCTTTATTCAACCGCTTTAAGACTATGCAAAAGCTACAAGATTTAGCAAATCGTTACAAAAAAGAGGATATTTAAATCATTCAAAATGCTTTTTAAAACCCATTGGATTCAATGGGTTTTGAAAAACTACTTACTGAAAATACACCTCCCTATTTTATACCTCTAATAGTATTCATTAAATAAAGGAACTAGCAGATAAATTAATAAAATAAGGTGTTGCTATTCTCTATATTAATGCCTTTATTGGTTATTGAAAACTAGCTTTTCAATAACCAAAACCTTTTCATGACGCAAATCACCATCAGCTATCATAAATACAATGACCAACTTGCCAATTGTCAAATTGAGCTACCGAATGAAAGTGTAGCCGAATTGCGATTACATTTCCAGCGATTTCTTGGTCCTGAATTAAACCAAGGAACATTTATTCAAAATGGAGAAAGAACTACTATTGAATTTCAAGCAAGCAAAGCTAAAATTCAGACTTTAGAAAAGGTGATTCATGCTACTCAACAAATGACAGCTAGATTGAATTAAATCTTTTTTCAACTGCTAATTATTCATCTTCAAAAATAGTTCCTGCCTCTTCATGTGTTAAACCAAACGGTACGCCACCTGATGTGTACCCCGCAATGTAGACAAACGTTTCATCTGAAAAGCCATCTAAAAAATCTTCTTCTATTTGCTCAACACCTTTTTTCTTTGACACTCTTTTGTACTCTTCATTCTGCTTTAGTTGATGCTCATAATCTTCACTTATGGCTACACCCATCATCCGTAATTCTACAATGGCACAAAGTCTATCTACGCCAAATCGTTTGATATAATCCTCAATAATATTTGCTCCTTGATAGATTTTCAACCAATCTTTTCCTCTGCTTAATCTGTAAGCGTTCGGTGAAGGGTCTATTTTTTACTAAAATCAGCCTTCTCAACAGATTCTACAGCTTTGTGCTGTTTCCAAATATGAGGCAGCAATTCTTCAATTCGATTGATAGGATGTTCTGGAAGTCGTTGCATGACGTCAATTATCCATTCCAGGGGGTCAACTTCATTAAATTTACAGCAAGCAAATAAGGAATAAAAAATAGCGGCTCGTTGTGCAGCTTCATGAGAACCAGCAAATAGATAATTTTTTCTACCAACAGCAATAGGACGAATCGCATTTTCTACAAGATTGGTATCAATCATTAAGTTACCATCTGTCAAATAGTGCATCATTCTTTGCTTTCTTTTCAGCATATACCCCATGGCTTTACCAATCGGACTTTTAGGTAATGTTTTTGGAGATTCTTCCTCCATCCATTTAAAGAGTCTATCCAAAACAGGCTTGGCCTTTTTTTGTCTATTCAGTTGAAGTTTTTCAGCCGACCATCCCTTTTCTCTAGCTTCTTCCTCGATTTCATACAAAAGCTGGAACTCTTTGAGCGCATAATCCGCTCGTTTTTTATCATTATTCAACGCTTTTTCAAATTCTCTTCGAGCATGATTTAAACAATGATAATGTGTTAAATCCGGGTACACTTTCCGAATTTGGTCATAGACATCGTAACAATCTGTTTGTACTGTTCCTTTAAAATATTTGAGTCGTTTCAAGGGATTATCCGCCTCTCTGGTCTTGTCATACTCAAAGAAGATTATTTTTTCCTTAACTGCCAGATATGCCCAATAAAATCCTCGATGGGTTTTACCTTTTTTTCGTTTTCTCCCTTTCCTGATTGGCGGAGAATTGGTTTGTACTTCAATTCGAGTTTCATCTACCTCCAGATAATTACTTTGTAGTACCAATTCAACCAATTTATTATATAAAGGAACAAGTTGGTTGGCACTTTGAGCTATCCAGCCACTCATAGTCGAGCGAGGAATCCTTACGCCCGACCGTTCAAAACGACCAATAATACGATACAGAGGTAAATGGTCAACAAATTTATCTATACTAATGGCTGCTAAGAGCAACTCATCAGCTTGACATTTTTCTATAAATCGGCTTGGCAAGTCGGCTATATGGATTTGACTAGCCGTTGTTTCTTTATTTGGTGTTTTTGGTGCAAATATTGGTCGAACTAGTACTTTTACATACAATTCTATTGGAATATAGACCAACGTTTCGGTACGTTCCACTCCAATTTGAACCATTCCCTCCAAATTTACATCAGGTAGCAATACCGTTTCTCTTCGCTCTAAATGCTCCGGTAATGGTAGTCGAACTGGCTTCTTCTTCGCTTTACTCTTTTTTCGCTCATGGGCATCTATAGCTGTCTTTGTTTGCTCTTCTTCCTTGATGGGTTCGCCAAATAAATTAAGCTGCTTTGGGCTGTCTTCTGGTATATATCGCTCGCTCTTTGTGCCAAATAGCATACGCTGCAATTGCTCCATTTGGAACTTCAGCAAGTCGAATTTGCCTTGCAATTCTTCGTATTTTTCTATTTCGA
>CALFWI010000325.1 GCA_937928615.1 uncultured Saprospiraceae bacterium
CAAATATTAAAAGGAACACAGATTTCCGAAGTGGAAAGCGTATTCAAAACACCTGCTCCCGATTTTGAATTGAGTGAAATAAGACTTGATAAAAATCAAACTTATCGCGCTACTCAAACGACTAGTGCCGAGACCTTAATATTGATGGAAGGAACAGCGATTGTTAATTTTGATGATAAGGTACTGTCTTTTAATAAAGGAGAAAGTTTCTTTGTGGAAGCTAATACTAATTATACCATTGAAGTGGAAGACCATACGCTATTATTTAAAGCAAAAGTACCATAGGAAAATAGGGGATTTGCTTATAAAATAGAAGTGAGGTATTTTATTTTGTGGTTCAAGATAAGTTTTGTAGGAAAGCCCCTATAGTAAAGATATAGGGGTATAAAGAGGATAGGTTAGACCTTTGTACCTTTACACCTCTGAACCTTTATACCTCTGTACCTTTACACCTCTAAACCTTTACACCTCTTTTAATGCCCAAAATTTCTGCGGTCATCATTACTAAAAACGAAGCAGTTAATATTGTTCGTTGTTTACCATCACTCCAAGCGGTGGTTGATGAAATAGTGGTGATTGATGCTTTTAGTACAGATGAGACGGTAAAAATAGCTCGAGAGTTAGGCGCAAAAGTCGTACAAACTAAATGGGAAGGTTATAGTCAAAATAAAAATTATGGCAATCAACTAGCCAAGCATGATTGGATATTATCAATTGATGCAGATGAGGTTTTATCGCCCGAATTAGCCCATAGCATTCGAGCTTTAAAATTAGAGGAAAATCATCTTTACAGCATTAATCGCTTAAATAATTATTGTGGGCAATGGATAAAATATTGTAGTTGGCATCCTGATTGGAATAATCGGCTATTTCATAGAAAAACAGCTAAATGGAAAGGAGATTTTGTGCACGAAAAATTAACCTTTTTATCGGTTACTAAAATTGTTCGTTTAGAAGGATTATTATATCATTATTCTTACCAAAATTCAGCTGACCATTGGCAACGTATTGAACGATATGCTCAACTTTCTGCCCAACAACTTTTCCAAGATGGCAAAAAAGCAACTTTTATAAAATTATGGTTGGCTCCCTTCGCTCGATTTATTAGGACTTACTTTATAAAAATGGGATTTTTAGATGGCAAAGCAGGTTGGACAATTAGTGTTCGGACAGGGTATTTAGTTAGAAGAAAATACCAATTATTAAAAGCTTTAGAAATGCCAACGAAAGGTTAATTCCCTTAACAGAGACTCAAACAAGTAGCATCCTACGCTTTTTCCTATTAATTTAGTGGTAACATAATTGTACGTATTTAATCCTTATGCTTCACATGAGCAGAGCTATTATCACATTTATCGTTCTTTCTTTACTTGGCTTGATTATTATTCAGGTCGGTATGTTACGTATTGGACATATTACAGAGTCCGAAAAATACGATTCGGGAGTTAGAGATGTTATGCGTAATGTAAGTACGGATTTATTTGAAAATACAGATTTGAGTAGGAAAATTGCAATCCTTGGTCAAAGCGTTGATATTGATAGAAGAACAATTTATAATAATGATTCTCTTCCTTTTTATGCTGTTAGAGATATTGATACTTTATTTAAAAAGCAATTATCCGCAAGGGGAATTTCTGTAGATTATGCTTTTGCCTTGACGGGAGAAAACAACCAATTAATTTTAAATAGCTCCAATTTCGATGCTGAAAAATTTAATTATAATTTATATGTTCGTCATTTAGGTTTGGCTAAAGAAATGTGTAATTGTGAGATTAAACTCCATTTTTATCAAAAAAACCTCAATACTTACCTCTTCGGTCAATTGGCTTATTTACTGATTCCTTCTTTTTTATTCTTATTAATGATTATCGCAGGGTTTAGTCTTCTAATCTATACGGTTAATAAACAAAAGCGCCTATTGGTCATTAAAAATGATTTTATTAACAATCTAACGCATGAATTAAAGACGCCTGTTTTCTCTATTTCTTTAATTGCGAAAGTCTTTAAAGAAAGCCTGAAAAATAATAAGACGGAGAAACTAGGAGAGTACTTAAATTTATTAGAGAAAGAAAATACTAAATTAAAAGGGCATATTGATAAGGTTTTAGAATTGGCTTCTTTGGAAAATGGAAAGTATAATTTACAAAAAGAACCTTGTGATTTCCACGACATTATCAATGATGCTATTGCAGGGTTTGCACTAAAAATAGAAACGCAACAGGGTAAATTGAATAAAACTTTTCAAGCAGTTAGTACCCAATTGACTTTGGACAAGACCCATTTTAAAAACGTTATTCAAAACCTACTGGATAATGCGATTAAATATAGTAATGGTAAACCAGAGATTAGCATTCACACCAAAAGCGACCAGCAAAAATTATCTATTGCGGTAAGTGATAACGGTATGGGCATTGCCCCCGAACATCAAAAGCATCTATTCGATAAATTTTATAGAGTGACTACAGGAAATATTCATCACGTCAAAGGATTTGGCTTAGGCCTGAGCTATGTCAAATATATCGTAGAAGCCCATGGCGGTTCTATTTCTGTGAATAGTAAAAAAAATGAAGGCGCTACCTTTTTGATGGAATTTCCGCTATAAGTTAATGAGTGTATAAGATTAATAAGGTAATGAAGTTAGTGCCATATCAACTTTATTACCTCATAAATCTCATCAACTTATAGCCTCATAAACTCATAACCTCATAAACCTCACAAACATGACCAACCCAAAATTATTACTAGTAGAAGATGACAGTACGCTTGGCTACATCCTAAAAGAATATTTAGAGATGAAAAATTTTACCGTTACTTGGGCTAAAAATGGTTTAGAAGGCTTAGCTAAGTTTAGGGAGGAGCAAGTAGATTTGTGTATTGTAGATGTCATGATGCCAGAAATGGACGGTTTTACGATGGCAGAGCGGATTAGACAAAAGGGGAGTGATGTGCCTTTATTATTTTTGACGGCAAAATCTTTAAAAGTAGATGTTTTAAAAGGATTTAGTTTAGGAGCAGATGATTATATTATTAAACCTGTGGAAGAGGAAGAATTGGTGGCTAGAATTAATGCAATTTTAAGAAGGGTGGAACATCCAAGTGAACAGCAAGAAATATTTGAAGTAGGGGATTATGCCTTTGATAGTAAAAATCAAAAACTATCCTACGAGGGAACGGATAAGTACTTAACGGAACGAGAGGCGCAACTACTTCGATTACTTTGTTTGAATAAAGGGAATTTATTATCTCGACAATATGTATTGAAAAATATTTGGGGAAAAAGCGATTATTTTAACCGAAGAAGTATGGATGTTTTTATCTCTAAATTGCGGAAGTATTTATCGAAAGATGGGCGCATTCAAATCACCAATGTGCATGGAAGTGGATTTATTTTATCGGATTAAGTGAAAACAATCATCTGTAACATAGCGCTCTGACCTGTGAATCTGCAAGTTCTTAAAAGACTACTTTTTTACAATGGAGGGACAGCCTTCATGGAAGACATGGAATTTTTTTGAAATGGATAATTTAGGCTACTTAGTGAAAATATAAAAGATGGAGAACTTAGTGAATCTACCGTAAAGTAAACCATCGACAACTAAAGGAGAATAGCTAAACCTAGAAATTAACAACTTCTATTCCTTTTACCGTCTCCTCAAACCACCGAACAGGTGCTTGAATTTTATCTCCCGTCTGCGTATCGCATTTAAAAAACAAATAATAGAACTGAATATCGACTCCTACCTTATCTAACAAATTATCCAATCGCAACTGACTGCTTTCTGGATTTTTAGCTAAAGCAAATAATCGCCAGGAATGATAAGCTTCATCATGCATTTCTGTAATCGTCAACAAAGCTGTTTCCTGTATATATTTTTCCAAGAATTTTCGAGCATAAACACTATGGTGCTTCGTCCAATCTCTTGGCTTGCTCTTATCTTCAATATGTTTAAAGGTATCGTGAACGTAGGTGACGAGGCGCAACTTTCGGCGCATTTCAGTAGAAATACTTAGTTTGTCAACATTAGCGAGTACTTCTGGGATGTGATTGATGACCTGTCCTTCTGGATGCCCGTATCTAGGTTTTCCCCAAAATAGGCCAGCTTGAAATTCAGGATCGGCAATAATTTTAGCTTCTAAATCCGTCTCAGGTTTTAGTTTGGCTTCAATCTCACTTTCAATAATTACTTTACTCATGTGCTGATATTCCAAAAAACTATTTGGTCAATAATATGTTGGTCATTAAATAATACGACTGCAAAGTTAATTGGTTCATTTTTCCCGAACCAACTATTCTTCGTCTATTTTATTAGATATATAAAAAAACAAGCCAATATTTAATTTGGCAGTAAAAAAGACCATTTTTTGATTCATCTACACCATTTTTGAATATATAGTTCGCTATTAATTCGATAAAATTGAGTTTTTGACCCCATTAAGTCATTTAAATAGCGCATAAAATACCATTTTATTGAGAGACTACTACAAAGTGAAAATTGAGTTTTATCATCTCTTTTCTCTAATCTATATTATTACGTCATCTGAATAAATTGCTGAATTAAAGCCACTAAAGTTACAGGGGCATCTTCTTGACAAAAATGGCCTACATTTTCTAGTTCTACTATTGGGCCGTTAGGAAATAAGCGTTTAAAATCGGCTATGACCATGGCAGGTAACATGGCTTTATCTGCCATCCCTTCTGCTAACATGGCTGGTTTAGCACGCAGCTTCTCTAAGTTTCCTGTTTTAATGCCTTCCACTACATAATCTCGAATTCTACCAAAAGCGGCATCTAAAGGAAATTCAATAGCAGCGATACATTCTTCCTTAGTAGCGAAAGGCATAGAATAAGCTCGAATCCATTGTTCGTCTACTGCGGCGGAATTATGAAAATATAATTTTTTCATATTGCTCAATACATTATCTCCTAATTGTCCCATTGTTTCCCGATAGAATCCTTCTTTGCTAGCTCTTAAAACCCACTGAAACCAAGGAGATTCTTGTAACCCTGGTGGTTTAGGGTCAGATGGTGGGATATCTCTTGCGGCAAAACCATAGCCCATCATCGTATTCATCATACAAATACGCTTGACTTTATCAGGATAGCGCAAAGTATAAGCCCCTGTAATGGGACCGCCCCAATCTTGACAAACAAAAGTAATGTCGGTCAAGCCTAAATGGTCAATTAGTGCCGCTAAATTTTCTACATGATTTTTAAACGTATATTCGCTGTCCTGAGGTGTTTCACTTTTGCCATACCCTTTATGGTCGGGTACAATAACCCGATGTGTTTTAGATAAAGGTGGAATAAAATTTCGATATAAATAACTCCAAGTTGGTTGACCGTGTAGACAAAGAATCACGTCGCCTTCTCCTTCATCCACATAATGCATTTTAAAGCCGTTGCCTTCAAAAAAATTGGGTTTGAATGGGAACGTACCGCCAAAAGTTTCGCTTGCTGGTATCATATTGGAAGGTTAAATAATGTATAATGAATGATTTGTTTTTACTAGAAAAAATTATTTACGCAACTTCTTATACTAAGTAGTGGCATAAAAACAAAAATAGTATTTTAATACTAAAAAGAGAAAGCTACATTATTATCCTTTTTCTAAAAGCCCTGTTCCATTGCATTTTTTACAAAAATTGCGTTCTCTTGTGCCCAGCCAATAGCCTTTTCCTTCACAATACCCACATTGTTTTTGTTTACTGAATCGTTGTGCTAAGTAATTGCCAACCTTCCATCCTCCGTAAATAATGCCAGCTAAAATAGCTAATCTTAATAAAATAATCATTGACCAATGTTTTGTTTGGCTTTATCAAATAACTTTCTGCCACTTGATAAATTAATTATGGATAAAATACCTTTAAATTTTCAATTAAACTTTCTGTACTTCTGACCACCGATAACAATCTTTTGTATGATCATTAACCATGCCAACCCCTTGCATATAAGCATAACAAATGGTTGATCCAACAAAAGAAAAGCCTCGCTTTTTTAAGGCTTTACTCATAGCTTCACTCTCTTTACTAGTAGCAGGAACGTCTTTACTTTCTTTAAAATTATTGATAATTGGTTGTCCATCGACAAACTGCCAAATATATTGGTCAAAACTGCCAAACTCTTCTTGAATTTTCAAAAAGCCCTTGGCATTTTTTACAACCGAATTGATTTTTAATTTATGTCGAATAATAGCTGGATTCTGAACTAATGCTGCCAATTTTGCTTCGTCATAGTTGATGATTTTCTCCGCATCAAAATTATCAAAAGCAGCTTTATAGCCTTCCCGTTTTTTTAAGACTGTTAACCAATTCAATCCAGCTTGTGCACCTTCCAAAATCAACATTTCAAATAGGTGACGGTCGTCGTGAAGGGGAACACCCCATTCTTCGTCGTGATAATTGATAAAATCTCCATAGGATAAACACCAAGTACAGCGGGTTTTAGTCGGCATATTTAATTTTTGTGTAGTTAATTAATATTTTTCACAAGGTAAGGAATGAACCGAAATTTTTATTACTAGAATGTCAGTTGCTTTTTTTAAATTTGGTCAAAAATGAAAGATGACAAAAGGTGAGAGATTTTAAATTTTCTAAATAAGCTAATTGTTTTGCTGAAATAGAAAAAATAAAGGCAACGATGTACTGCTTTTCAAGCAAAAAAACAATATGAATAAATTTTCTAAAATGAATAATCCTAAAAAGGTATTTTTTAGAATACCCCTACAAGCGAGTATGCTTATAGGTTTCCTTTTCCTTTTAGCTCAATGTACTAATCCTACCAATAAAATAGACTTCAACACTCAAATCAAACCCATTCTCAATAAACATTGTATTCATTGCCACGGTGGCGTAAAGCAGAATGGTGGATTCAGTATGATGACCCGAGAAAAGATAGTTGCGCCTACAACTTCGGGGCATCCCGCCATTATCCCTGGCAACTCAGCTGCTAGTGAATTTATTAAAAGATTGACCGCAGAAGATATAGAAGAACGAATGCCTTTTGAAGCGAATCCATTAGCCCAAAAAGAAATTGATTTATTGACTCAATGGGTTGATGAAGGGGCGGCGTGGGGCGTACATTGGGCGTATAATGCTGTAAAAGCCATTGAAGTACCTAAAAGAGAAAAAGCCTTAGGCACCTTAAATGAGGGAATAACTAGCAATTGGGCAAAAAATGATGTTGATTATTTTATTGCAGAAAAATTGGCTAGAAAAGATTTAGCACCGAGTCCATTGGCTGAGAAGCCTACCATTTTGCGCCGAGTCAGTTTAGATTTAATTGGTTTACCTGCACCAAAGGAAGTAGCTGATGCCTTTTTAAGAACTGAAAATCCAATTACTTATCAACAATTGGTGGATAACTTGTTGAGTTCTCCACATTTTGGGGAAAAGTGGGCGAGTATGTGGCTAGATTTGGCAAGGTACGCAGATAGTAAAGGGTTTGAAAGAGACCCACATCGCTCAATCTTTCCTTATCGAGATTATGTGATTAAAGCATTTAATGCTGACTTACCTTATAATCAATTTATTATCGAACAATTAGCGGGCGATTTATTACCCAATCCAACTGATGAACAATTAATAGCTACAGGCTTTCACAGAAATACGACGACGAATGATGAAGGAGGTACCAATAATGAAGAATATCGAGTGGCAGCGGTATTGGACCGAGTCAATACGACGGGGGAAGCGATTTTGGGAACGACCTTGGCTTGTGTCCAATGTCATGGGCATCCGTATGACCCTTATGAACACGAAGAGTATTACCAGATGATGGCATTTTTTAATAATACTAGAGATGAAGATACTTATGCTGATTATCCTTTATTGAGAATGTATGAACCTGAAGACAGCTTAAAATTAGCGCAATTAACCAACTGGGTAAAAGTGGTAGAAAACGAAGAAAGAGCGGATGAAATAGTGCATTTTTTGAAGACTTGGCAACCTGCTATTTATTCCTTAGAATCGGATGGTTTAGTAAATGCTGCTTTATATGACACCAAATTTTTAGGCTTTCGCCAAGATGGACAAGCGATTATTAGAGATGTGACCTTAACGGGAAAAAATAAACTAATTATTAAAATACTCAATTCTAAAAAAGGGGGGCAATTTACGATTCGCTTAGATGCCGCTGATGGAAAGAAAATATTGGACTATGCATTGCCACCAAACAATCGGGAGCATCCTTATTTAGAAATTCCGCTGGTGGCTACAACTGGTAAACACAACCTATATTTACAATATGAAAATCCATTATTAAAAGATGCTTCCGAAATGGGCTTTCGGATGGATTGGTTTTATTTTACGAAAGATTTTCCTGGCAAGCATACAGCGGATTATGCGGTGCAAGAACAACATTTTTGGGATTTAATGAAAGCTCGCCCACCCACGACTTTAATTATGCAAGATAATCCCGCAGAACGAAGTCGAACGACTAAAATATTCGATAGAGGAAATTGGCAATCACATAAAGCAACAGTACAAGCGGCAACACCTAAAATCTTAAATCCCTTTCCTGAAAATGCACCTAAAAATAGATTAGGTTTGGCTCAATGGATAGTGGATAAAGAAAATCCCTTAACGGCTCGAACAATGGTGAATCGACTATGGGAACAATTATTTGGAAATGGTTTGGTCAAAACGGTAGAAGATTTAGGTACACAGGGGGATTTACCTACGCATCCTAAGTTATTGGATTGGTTAGCCTATCAATATATGCATGACTTTGGATGGAGTACCAAGCGTTTATTAAAGGAAATAGTCACTTCGGCAACTTATCGGCAGGCTAGTAAGGTTACGCCAATGCTTTTAGAAAAAGACCCTTATAATCAATTATTATCTAGAGGCCCAAGAGTTCGTTTGAGTGCGGAACAAATTAGAGACCAAGCGTTGATGATTAGTGGATTATTAAACCCTAAAATGTATGGCAAACCAATGATGCCCCATCAACCAGCTGGTGTTTGGAATACGCCGTATAATAGTGCTAAGTGGATAGTAAGTGAAGGTGATGAAAAATATCGGCGGTCCATTTATACGTATATGAAACGGTCCGCTCCTTTTACTGCGATGGAAACTTTCGATGTGGCAACCAGAGATGTTTGTTCTGCTCGCCGAATTCGTACCAATACACCTTTGCAAGCTTTGGTCACTTTGAATGATGAAGGATTTATGGAAGCGGCTAAACATTTTGCTGTTCGATTGAAAATGGAGGTTACAGGAAATACTACTGAACAAATTCAAGCAGGCTATCAATTAGCTCTAGGGAAATCCATTGAAAAAGAGAAATTGGCTATTTTAGAAAATTTATATACCACCTCTTTAATTTCTTTTCAAAAGAATCCAGTAGCAGCAAAAACAATGACTGAAGGATTGGACATTAAAGAGAATATAGCGTCTATTGCAGCCATGACGGTAGTGACCAATGCAATAATGAATTTAGATGAATTTATGATGAAATAATAGAGGTGTAAGTGTTAGGTATCAGGTGTCAGATTAACCACACCCGATACCTGAAACCTAAAATCTAAAATCCAAAACCTAAAAATAATGAGTCAAAAAAGCCATCAATTACTCAAAGAAGCATTAGCGAAACAGGCAGAATTAAACACGCGTCGATTATTTCTAAAACAATGCGGTTTAGGAGTTGCGAGCATGGCAGTAGGTTCGATTTTAGGCGGTTGTGGTGGAACGACGACTACTAATAATAATACGGCTAACACTCTTACGAATCAATTACAAAAAATCAGCAATAATTTACCGCATTTTGCGCCAAAAGCAAAATCCGTTATCTTTCTGCACATGGCAGGTGCGCCTTCCCAATTAGAATTATTTGATTATAAACCTGCTTTAGCAAAATTACATGGACAGCCATGCCCTGAATCTTTAATTGCGGGTAAAAAATTTGCCTTTATTAGAGGAACGCCAACTATGTTAGGCCCGCAAGCGAATTTCCAACAGCGAGGACAATCGGGTGCTTGGGTATCTGATTTATTACCTCATTTTGCCGAAGTTGCCGATGAAGTTAGTTTTTTAAAAGCTATTCACACCGACCAATTTAATCATGCGCCTGCGCAGTTATTAATGCACACGGGAGGTGCTCGCTTAGGTAGACCAAGTATGGGCAGTTGGGTAACTTATGGCTTAGGTTCAGAGAATGAAAACTTACCAGGGTTTATGGTTTTGACTTCTGGTGGTTATAATCCTGATGCTGGGAAACAGGTTTGGGGGAGTGGTTTTTTACCATCCGTGTACCAAGGCGTACAATGTCGAACTAAAGGGGACCCTGTTCTTTACTTAAGCGACCCCAAAGGGATGAATCGAGCTGTACGCAGAGCTTCGATTGATGCGATTAATCAAGTCAATCAACTGACGCATCAAGAATTTCAAGACCCTGAAACATTGGCTAGAATTGCGCAATATGAAATGGCTTTTCGGATGCAAATTGCTGTGCCAGAAGTCATGAATATTAAAGATGAACCTGATTATATTCATCAGATGTATGGAACGGAGATAGGCGCATCCTCTTTTGCCAATAATGTTTTATTGGCTAGGAAATTAGTAGAAAAAGGTGTTCGGTTTGTCCAATTATTTGATTGGGGATGGGATACACACGGCGTGTCTAGTGATACCGCTTTAGATATTGGTCTAGTAGACAAATGCAAAGAAACGGATAAACCAGTAGCCGCCTTATTAAAAGATTTAAAACAAAGAGGCTTATTGGAAGAAACCTTAGTCGTTTGGGCGGGAGAATTCGGACGAACGCCCATGCAAGAAAATAGAAATGGAGTAGGACAATCTTATATGGGAAGAGACCATCACACGGATGCTTTTACCATTTGGATGGCAGGCGGTGGCATTAAAAAAGGACATACGCATGGTGCGACGGATGAACTGGGGTATCATGCTGTCAGTGGGTCTCAATCTATTTTTGATGTACAGGCCACTATTTTACATCAATTGGGTTTTGATCATGAACAATTTACTTATCAATTTCAAGGACGACCTTTTCGATTGACGGATGTGGCTGGGGAGGTTATTAGAGAGGTAATAGGGTAAGTAACACCGCTCTCTGAGCTGTGAAAATACTAGGAAAGTAGCCTCTGTTTTGACTCCTTATTTCACAGCTCAAAAAATCGTGTTACTTAATGAGAATCCCGAGTCACTTCACTCCCTGATTTCCCTTTTAAAAATTTTAAATCGCCCCCTAAATGTGCCTCTTCTACTTCTCGAATGTACATCTGGACATACCCTCGATTATAACCTAAATCTTCTGGTTGCCAATTTTTTCGACGTACCGCTAATTCCTCCTCTGATACGAGTAAATTTAAAGAACGATTAGGTACGTCAACTTCGATGATGTCTCCATTTTGGACAAGGGCTAAATTGCCACCCGCTGCCGATTCTGGAGACACATGCAAAAAGACGGTTCCATAAGCGGTTCCACTCATTCGCCCGTCGGAAATTCGTACCATATCGGTGACGCCTTGTGCTAATAATTTTTTAGGTACTGCCATATTGCCCACTTCTGGCATACCGGGATAGCCTTTTAATCCTACATTTTTTAAGACTAAAACATCCGTTGGGTCAGCGTCTAAATTGGGGTCATTAATTCGAGCATGATAGTCTTCAATATTTTCAAAAACTAGGGCTTTTCCTTTGTGTACCATCAATTCGGCAGTGGCAGCTGAAGGTTTAATAATGGCTCCGTTTTGACAGAGATTGCCATAAACGACTGCAATGCCAGAAGCTTCTTGAAAAGGCTTTTCTATAGGGGCAATAATTTCTGAATTATAACACTCCGCATCTTTACAATTTTCACCAATGGATTTGCCATTTACCGTTAAGGCATCACTATGTAATTCTTTATCTAATGCTTTGATGACCACAGGAAGCCCACCCGCATAATAGAAATCTTCCATAAAATAATCGCCCGAAGGTTGAAGATTGGCTAATAATGGAATTTGACTACCTAATTTATCAAAATCAGTTAAATTTAAATCTACACCAATTCGACCTGCAATCGCCAATAAATGGACGACAAAATTAGTAGAACCACCAATGGCGGCATTCAGCATAATCGCATTTTCAAAGGCTTCCCTAGTCAATATTTTATCAATGGTCAAATCTTCCCGAACCATATCCACAATTCTTCGGCCACTTAATTGAGCGATTACTTTTCTACGAGAATCGGCGGCAGGAATCGCTGCATTTTCTGGTAAACAGAGTCCTAATGATTCTACCATACAAGCCATGGTTGAGGCTGTTCCCATTACGGCACAATGTCCTTTACTACGTGCCATACATCCTTCTGCTAATCGAAATTCTACATCACTTAATTCGCCTTTTCGATTGGCTTCGCTCCAGCGCCAAACATCACTAGTTCCTACATTTTTTCCTCTAAATTTCCCTGTCAACATTGGGCCACCAGAAACCACAATTGTAGGTAAACCAACACTTGCTGCGCCCATAACCGTGGCAGGCGTCGTTTTATCACAACCACATAAAAGGACGACTCCATCTAGCGGATTGGCTCGAATGGATTCTTCGGTGTCCATACTCATCAAATTGCGATAGAGCATGGCGGTTGGTTTTATCAAGGTTTCGCCTAAGGACATGACAGGAAATTCTAATGGAAATCCACCAGCTTCTAAAATGCCTCTTTTGACAGATTCTGCTAATTCTCTGAAATGAGCATTACAAGGCGTTAATTCTGACCAAGTATTACAAATTCCTATGACTGGTTTACCTTGAAATTCATCATCTGGAATGCCTTGATTTTTCATCCATGCTCGATAGATAAAACCATCTTTTCCTTTTTTGCCGAACCAGTTTTGACTGCGGAGTTTTTTCATGTTGTTTAAGCTATTTTATTATCTTTTTTTGTTTTGAGTTTTCTCCTCATTTAAATAATTTAAGAACGGTGAAAAAATAAACTTACAATTTATGCTGCTTCCCCGATACATCGGGATTGTAAACTTTTGCCCCTATTTTTCACTTAGAAAACAGTCATTATATCAACATAACTCCTATTTTCTAAGCATGAGCAAACGCTGTTTGTGAACTGCAAAGCGGATGGGAGGCTAGGAACAAAATAAGCTACCCTAAATTTGTAAATCTATTTCTCTACACCGTTCCTTAATTCAAGTTGCTGAGGATAAGAAAAAACTGGTAGTATCCCGATAATTATCGAAATTAGGCCTTCTCGTCACCAACCTTTGGGTCGGATTAATCTAAATGAGCAGGCCTAAAGGCCTTGGACAGGAAACCCTAAAGGATTGACCACAGCTTGAATTAATTTAATAATACCGACATAAATAAGCAGTGGTGCCTATTGCTTCTACCTTAAATTTTACATTCGCAGCTATATGAAAAGTACTTCCTATTGGATAGTTTTTCCATTCACTTTCTCCTGGTAATAATGCCTTTAGCGTACCATTGACAACCGTCATTTCTTCATCTGACCCTGTACCAAACTCATAAGTCCCAGCCGCCATGACGCCAATGGTATATTTACCAGTTTCATTTTCATAAGCAACTGATTTTACTTTTCCTTCAAAATACTCGTTCGTTTTAAACATTGTTTTGGTTGATTAACTAATCCAAGTTGCGGACCATTAAAAATGGCTATATTGTTTTTAGGGCTTAAAATAACTGATTTTGATGCTATTGTCCCCTTAACAATATAGTAATTTAGCATATAACCATTGTCCGCAACTTGAATTAACTATTTATTTTAAAAATTGAATTTATACTTCCATCAACATCTTAGGCAACTTCTCCTGCCACTTCACTACTTTCTCTATCTGCCCAGCCAACTGAAATAAAATTGCTTCATCTCCACTAAAAAACAAATTTAATTAAATAAATAGGTTTTAAAAATTTTAGCTAACTTTCCTGCTTTATTCTTCTAATTCAAAAATTTATTATTGTATATGGCTGTTTCTCTTTCTAAAAAAACAAAAATTGGATTTATCGGTATTGGCGTAATGGGCGTATCTATGTGTGGGCGCATGATGGCAGAAGGCTATTCGATGACCATTTATAATCGAACGAAATCTAAAGCCGAATCACTTCTTGCAAAAGGGGCTACTTGGGCAAATTCTCCTGCGGAGGTTGCGGCGGCATCAGATATTATTTTTACGATTGTCGGTTATCCACAAGACGTGGAAGCCGTTTATTTTGGCGAAAATGGCATTTTTTCGACGGCTAAAACTGGAAGTATTTTGATTGATATGACGACAACGAAACCTAGTTTGGCAGAGCGTATATACGTAATAGCAAAAACCAAAGGTATTTCCACCATTGATGCCCCTGTTTCAGGTGGAGATGTGGGCGCTAAAAATGGCGCTTTATCTATTATGGTCGGTGGCGATAAAAGTACCGTAAAAACGGTGATGCCACTATTTGAAATTATGGGCAAAAATATTATTCATGAAGGTAAAGCAGGGGCGGGGCAACACACGAAAATGTGTAATCAAATCACAATTGCAGGGACGATGATTGGCGTTTGCGAAAGTTTATTATATGCCCATAAAGCAGGGTTAGATTTGGAAGTAATGCTACAGGCAATTAGTGGAGGGGCGGCAAGTTGTTGGACCTTGCATAATTTAGCGCCAAGAATTGTACAACGCAATTTCGACCCCGGTTTTTATGTAGAGCATTTTATTAAAGATATGGAAATAGCTTTGGATGAAGCTCGGTTGATGGATTTGTCTTTACCTGGTTTGTCTTTGGTGCATCAATTATATAAAGGGGTTCAAGCGCAAGGAAATGGACGATTGGGGACGCAGGCTTTGACTTTGGCATTGGAACAGCTTTCTGGGATAAAAAATGAATAATAGAAATGTTATTATTATAGCTGCTGACACTTATATTTTTAATGTACGACTAAACGATTAGATTTATCATTTATCAAAATAGAACAGATGGAAAAATTTGAGACGATTATATTGACCAAAGTAGACAATATTGCCACCATTACTTTTAATCGCCCTAATTCGGCTAATGGGATTAATCCAACCTTAGCCAGAGAGTTTGCGGAAGCAGCTTTGGACTGCGATAAAGACGAGTCTATTCGTTGTGTTATTTTAAACGCTAACGGAAAATTGTTTTGTGCGGGTGGAGATTTAAAAGCAGTTGGTGGTGACCCGTCTAAAGCAGCAGCCAAAATTAAAAGTATGGCGGATAATCTACATCGCGCGACTTCTTCTTTAGCACGTATGGAAAAGCCGTTTATTGTAGCGGTTAATGGTATGGCAGCAGGCGCTGGTTTTAGTATTGCGATTACAGGTGATTTTGTTATTGCTGCCGAATCTGCCAAATTTACTATGGCGTATACGGCGGCGGGATTAAGTCCTGATGGTAGCTCGACTTATTATTTACCTCGCTTGATAGGGATGCGAAAAGCAATGGATTTGATGATTACCAATCGACGATTAACCGCTCAAGAAGCAGAAAATTGGGGATTGATTAATCAAGTAGTACCCGATGAGGAATTGCAAACGACGACTATGGCATTGGCGCAAAAATTAGCGAAGGGACCAACAGATGCTTTTGGTGTAGTTAAAAAATTGTTGCTTTGTAGTTTTGATAATAGCCTAGAAACACAGATGGAATTGGAAGGCCGAGCTATTTCTAAACGGGCTGGTGCGGCGAATGGACAGGAAGGCGTACAAGCGTTTTTAGAAAAACGAAAACCTAACTTTTCTTAAGAAAAAGGGATATAATTAGTAAACTTTTGATAAGACTTACTGAGTTGCTGGTTGCTGTAGAACAACTAGCAACCAGTAACCAGCAACTAGCAACCAGTAACCAGTAACTATAACAAATACTCAATAACCCGCTCTTCAAAATTAAAAGGACTCAATTCTGCCAATCCTAATTTGTCAACCACTAATTGAATCAATGCTTTTTCTGTCAAATTAGTTGCTCCTTTTTTGTGGGCATAAAAATGTCCTGCCGCAAGTATGGCTTCTAAGGGGATTAAACCGATTAATTCAGAACCTGTCACTACTGTCCCATATTTTTTAGCGGCTGTTTTACAAGCTTCAAACGCTTCATGAATACCTGTAATTTTGAAATTGGTCAAATTCATAGAAACTTGTGCCTTGCCGTATTCTTCAATATACCAACCGATTGCTTTTAAAGATTTGCATTGACCTGAAATCCTTGTTTTTGCTCCATTTGCTGTTTTAATCACTTTCCCGCTTTCCCTAATGTCCCTAGCTATTTTTGTAGCGATGTCTACTGAGTCCGTAGCTAAGTTAATATTATAGGCAATTAAAAAATCTCTTGCCCCTAAAACAGTTGCCCCTGTTTTTGCATTAAAAACTTGACCAAAATCTGGCTGCCATTCGGATAATTTCATTTTCTTAGCCAAACCTTCATATTCTCCCGAACGAATGGTTGCTAGATTTTTTCTTTTGCTTGTTTTTGCAGAATGTTCATATAAGTAGATAGGAATATCCAATTCTTTGGCAACCCTTTCACCGAGTTGTTGTGCATATGCTATTACTTCTTCCATCGTAATATTAGCAATAGGAACTAAAGGACAAACATCGGTTGCGCCAATTCTTGGATGCTCTCCTTTTTGGATTCGCATATCAATTAATTCCCCAGCTACTTTCATTGCTTGGAAAGCTGCTTCAATTACTTGTTGAGGTGGACCAGCGAAAGTAAAAACTGTTCGATTGGCCGCTTCCCCACGATCTATATGTAATAGTTTGACGCCTGTATTTTGTTTAATTGCTGTGGCAATTGCAGCCAAAATATCCTTATTTTTCCCTTCACTAAAATTTGGGATACATTCAATAATTTGTTTTTTACGCATAGAATTGACGCTCAACTGTTTAGGTTTTTACTGAATAATTTTTCTTAAAATTAAATTATATTTTATAAAAACATATATAATTTGGCACTCATTTTGAAATAGAGCTTAGTATATTTTTGATGTAGCTTACAAGAAAAAATTACTGTTGATTACTATCCAATACACAACTGTTCTTCTCTGAATTATCACCTTATTACTAGGAAAATAGATATTATTTTTCCACTCAAAAAAGAAAACACTTTATCGCTAAACAATTTTACTAAGCTTTAGTAAAAGCATTAGCCTATAGGCAAAATTTATACTTCAGTTTTACTATTAACATAAACATACAGAGAAAAACTACATAACTTAAATCTCGGAGTGTAAGGTACTTCGAGATTTTTTTTTGTCCAATAATTAATTATTACTACCTGCTTCCTCAACGACCCTATCAAATCCCAACGCTTTTCTCATTTTATGATAAATAGCGGTATTTTCATAAATGCCACTAAATAATTCCGAACCTGGTCCATAGGCAAAAACGGGGACCATTGTTCCTGTATGATAACTATTGGTAAAAGCGCCTCTAATGGAATCCATGCTGGATTTTGGATTAATTGCAAATCCACCCGTTTCATGGTCGGCAGTTACAATTACTAAAGTTTCTTTATCTTTTTTGGCAAATGCTAAAATCTTTCCAATTGCTTTGTCAAAGTCTTTCACCTCTGAAATAATATATTTGGTATCATTGGCATGCCCTCCCCAATCAATTTGAGAACCTTCTATCATTAAAAAAAAGCCTTGTTTTTTAGAACGATTTAAGAAATTGGCTGCAATAATACTCGCTTTAGGTAAATAGTCTCTGCCTGTTGCTTCTGGAATTGGGGAATCATTAGCCGTGAAATAAGCTAGTTTTGCAACAGTTGAAAGCCTAATATCTCCTAATTCTTCCTTGGCCATACTAGAAATAGTAAATCCTTTTTTTTCTAATTTAGGAAGTAAACTTTGTTCATTTTTTCGTTGCTCATTAAAATATTTATACCCACCTCCTATCAATAAATCGATGTCTGTTTTTAGAAAATCATCCGCTATATACTCATACATGCTCCTCATAGGTTGGTGAGAAATAAATGCTGCGGGTGTTGCATGAACAATTGTAGACGTGGCTACTAAGCCTGTTTTTAAGCCTTTAAGTGCTGCTTCTTCCAAAATTGATTGGACTGGAATGGTATCTTTATTGACACCAATTGCTGCATTATAGGTTTTTACTCCGCATGCCATAGCCGTGGCACTTGCTGCTGAATCTGTAATTAAATTATCATAAGAATAGGTCTTTTGGAGACCTACAACTGGAAATTGCTCTAAATTTAGACGATTACCATTAGCGTACATTCCTGCCGTAATTTGTCCTAAACCCATGCCATCCCCAATCATTAAGATGATATTTTTGGCGAGTACTCGATTTGGTTCAACTTGAAGATTGGAAACTATTTGTTGATTAGGGGTTCCACAAGCAAATAATCCTACCAAAAGACCTAAAACCGCTATCCTTTTTTGCATGCTAATTATTTCTTTTTGAACAATTTTTGATTTTTGCCCAAAGGTAGTAACTACTTAATTAACATATATCTTTTTCCAGGTAAGGATTTGATAACTCCTTTAAATTCCATCGTTAATAGAAAGGCGGCGACTTCATTTGGGGAGAATTTTGAAGCTAGGGTTAATTGGTCAATTTCTATTTCTACAGACTTTTTCATCAAGTCAGCAATAGCTTGTTCTTCTGTTGTTAGTGGAATGATTATTTTTTCTGGGCTATCTGCTTCTGATTCTTCCCAACGCATGATATAGCCGATATCAGCGGCACTTTCAATCAGAGCGGCTCGATGCGTTTTAATTAAATGATTCGCCCCCTCTGAATGAGCATCTTTGATATTGCCAGGAATCGCAAATACATCTTTGCTATATTCGTTGCCATATTGAGCGGTTATCATAGATCCTCCTTTTTTGCCAGTTTCTACTACAACGAGCGCATCACACATCCCTGCCACGATACGATTTCGCATTGGAAAATGACTAGCCTCTGGTTTTGAATTACTGGTAAATTCAGTTAATAAGCCGCCTTGATGGAGCATTTTTTCGGCAATTTTTCGATGCTGTGCGGGATAAATTTGGTTTAATCCATGTCCTAGAACGCCTACTGTTTCCATTCCTAAAGCTAAACTTTTTTTATGGGCTACCGCATCAATTCCATAGGCCAAGCCACTAACGATTAAAACATTATAAGCTTTTAAATCGGCTACTAATTCTTCACAAAGTAGACTACTAACCTCGGAAGGTTTTCGAGTGCCAACTACCGCTACTATTCTCGGATGATTTAAATCCGCGGTTCCTTTATAATAGAGCATTATTGGCGCATCGTCTAAAGGTTTGAGTCTTTGTGGGTAAGCTTTGTCTAAAAAAAAGAGGGGTGTAATACTTTTTTTAGCAATAAATTCCAGTTCTTTTTCTGCTATTTTAAAATATTCTTTCTTTAGTAAAGTAATAGCGGTCTTTTCTCCTATGCCAGGAATTTTCATCAACGCCTTTTTGTTGGCTTTGAAAACAGCATCGACGCCTCCGCAGTAACTAATGAGATTGCGAGCAGTTATTGGGCCAACCTTTGGAATTTTGGTAATGGCAATTTTGTTTAACCAATTCGTCATTTGATTTTGTCGCTAAATTGTTTAGAAGTGTGTAGTTTTTTTAGTGGAGGTAGGACCTAGGGAATCTCTTTTACCCTAAGCCTAATGGCTCTCTACTAAATAATTTATAGAGAATAAAGCCTTTAAAAAAAGTCTAATTTTTAGCATTTGCTTTCTTCTCTACTGCAATTTATAGATTTATTTTCTTTTGATTCGGATTAAACATTATATTTTTGGGAAAGAATTACTTTTATAGCTACATTTTTTTTAAAAGAATAGTGGCTTAGACCCGCTTTATAAAAAAATTAAGAACTCCATAATTTATCTTTTACCATGAGCAAGAAAGCAGCAAACTCCAAAAAAAAACAGGATGATGGAGGTGTATTACCAAAGATAGAATTACTATTTATTTTCATCTTCTTTTTAGTTTTTATTACTTGGACAATGTCTAAATGTGGTTCTGTACAAGAAGAGTATAAACAGGATGCTAAGCAAGATACGCCATCGACCGAACCTATTAAAGTTCCTGAGCAAGAAAAAACAACAGAGATAGCACCCGTTGAGGCAAAAGAAAAAGTAGTACCTAAAACTGTGGTTAAAGCGCCTGTAAAAATTGAAAAAAGGACGGTGTTATATGTCTTATTAGATGGTTTGAAATTGAGAAAAGGATATCATTTAGATAGTTCTATTATAAAAACTTTAAAGCTAAACGATGAAGTTTATTACTTAAATGAAACAACTGATTTTAAACAAAAAATTAATCTAGGAGATAGAGTTGCCTTTGAACCTTGGGTAAAAGTGAGAGCTTATACAGGACATGAAGGCTGGGTTTATGGTGCTGGTGTACATTACTTTAAACCTAAAGTCGTAGTGGATACATTGGGTCAATAGAAACTCAAAATATTTACTTAATATTGTACTTTTTATAATTTGAAATGTGTAAATGACGGAACCTATTAGAATTGAATTGCCAACGATCTACGGAATGAAATCCGTCAATGCTTACCTCTTTTTGACTCCTGAATTAACCCTTATTGATTGTGGAGAGAAAACAGATGCTGCTTGGGAAGCCTTGCAAACTGCTTTGGGGGTTTATGATTTAGCCATCAAAGACATTCAAAGAATCATTATTACGCATGCGCATGTTGACCATATAGGCATGGCGGGCAAAATTTCGGCAGAGAGTGGGGCAAAAGTGTGGGTTAACGAATATTGCTATGATTGGGCAGTGAACACAGAAGAGATGTGGCAGCATCGAACAGCGATGATGGAAAAACATGTTTTGGGGGATATGCCACCGGGGGAAGAAGGTGCTACTGCCGCTAAAATGCTACGGTCTTTCTTTGGGACGATCTCAAATGTTTGGGATCCTTTGCCTGCTGAAAAAGTCATTACTTTTCCGTTGGAAGGTACTTTGGAAATGGGCGGAACGACTTGGCAAATTATTTATGCGCCTGGACACACCAATATGCAAACTTGTTTTTATCAAGTAGACAAAAAATGGTTGATTGGGGCAGATATGTTACTGAGTATTACGCCTACCCCCGTTATCGAATTTTCTTTGACGGATAGAAATAAGCGAGAAAACGGCTTGGCTGTTATGCTAGAATCTTATCAAAAAATGTTGGATTTAGATATTGATAAAGTGTTTCCTGGGCATTATGAACCTTTTGGCAATCATCGAAAATTAATTCACAATCAGTTGCGTAGGATTCAGCTGCGTAAAGAAGCAACTTACCAATTAATTGAGGAGGGTAAAACTCGATTCTATGAATTATTCGATGTCCTTTACGCCAATCGATTAAATATGCCAGGTATGTCGATGTTAAGGGGCTACCTAGATTTATTAATTGACGAAAATAGAATTGAAGAAAGCATGGAAGATGGATATACTGTTTATCGAATTGTTTGAAAATAGAGCGTAATATTCAGTAGATGAAGTATTTTTTAGATTCCTCTGACGCCGTAGAAAAATAAAGAAAACTAGTGAATAAATGGATAAACAAACAACTATATTAATTACAGGTGCAAGTAGAGGTATTGGCTATGATACGGTACTAGAATTGGCGAAAAAGCCAAATAATCGAATTATTGCCCTTTCTAGAAATGAAGTAAAATTAAATACTTTATTGACTGCAACGACTAGTAATAATATTCAAATCCTTCCTTTTGATTTGGCTAATTTTGAGGCAACTGTATTAATGCAGTACTTAAAAGATATTTCTAAAATTGATGTTTTAGTCAATAATGCAGGTTTACTGGTCAATCAGCCTTTTGAGCAATTACAGCTACAAGATTGGAAAAATATATTTGGGATTAATTTGTTTGGTGTTGTCCAATTAATCCAAGCATTGTTACCTAAATTATTAGCGGCTCAACCTGCACACATTATTAATATTGGGAGTATGGGTGGTGTTCAAGGTAGCAGTAAATTTCCTGGTTTATCTGCTTATAGTGCTAGTAAAGCAGCCTTGGCGAACTTGACAGAATGCTTGGCAGAGGAATTTAAAGAGAAAAATATTAAGGTTAATTGTTTGGCACTAGGAGCCGTTCAAACAGAAATGTTGGCAGAGGCTTTTCCTGGTTATGACGCACCTGTAACAAGTACTTCTATGGCAAAATATTTAGCTTGGTTTGCTTTGAATGGGCATCAATTTCATAATGGAAAAATTATTCCAGTAGCGGTTAGCACGCCCTAAGTGCGGTAGGCAGTTCGAGGATAGTTAATTCCTTCTATTGTTGAAAATTAACCTTTATCTTTTGTTAGAATCTTTATTGCTCATTTTATCATTCTTTTATTTATTCATTGAATACTTATCCTTAACTAAAATAAAACCATGGTTTCAGATAATTTTATTCCTTACGAAGGCGTCACTTATTCTCCAGAGGAAACAGCAAAAAGAAGTCAATCTTATTATGATTATATGGATAAACGCAGAACCGTTAGAGCATTTTCAGCTAAACCGATAGACAAAAAGATTATCGAAAATATTCTTATGACGGCTTCTTCTGCGCCATCAGGTGCGCATAAACAGCCTTGGACTTTTTGTGTGATTAGTAATGCAGATTTAAAAGCGAAGATTAAGGTCGCTGCTGAAAAGGAAGAATACGATAGTTATAATGGTCGAATGTCTGAGGAATGGTTAGAAGCTTTAGCGCCTTTCGGTACAGATTGGCATAAACCTTTTCTTGAAATAGCGCCTTATCTCATTATTGTCTTCAAGAAAGCCTATGATTTAAAAGATGGCGTTAAATCTAAAAACTATTATGTCAATGAATCGGTTGGTATAGCAGTTGGTTTTTTATTATCTGCGATTCACAATGCGGGTTTAGTTTCTCTGACACATACACCTAGCCCTATGAATTTTTTACAGAAAATATTGAATCGACCAGAAAATGAACGGGCTTTCTTATTAATTCCAGTTGGATATCCAGCAGCAGACATTCAAGTACCTGATATTGAACGGAAGCCAGCAGAAGAGGTCATTGTATATTATGAGTAGATAATTGAATGAAAACCTGATAAGCATTTTTGAGTGAAGGTAAAGAATTTGTGGGGATATAAAATCCATTGACTAGACGCTCTAAATCTAAGAATTTTCGTATGGCAGACCATATGCCGTGAACCGTAAACTGAATAAAGTCTAATAATTATATGTGTACCGTTACTTTTATTCCGACTAAAAAAAATGAATTTATTTTGACCTCTAATAGGGATGAAAGTGCAGCACGTTCTCCTGAACATATTAGTACAATGGAGAAAAAGGGACAAACGCTTATTTTCCCAAAAGATAAAGGAGCAGGTGGTACTTGGATTGCAGCATCTTCACATAATAAATTGGTTTGTTTACTAAATGGCGCTTTTGAATGTCATGAACGAAATTTACCCTATTCTAAAAGTCGAGGAATTATGGTGTTGGAATTTTTCAAATATCCTGATGCCAATCAATTCTTTGCTGCTTACGATTTTTCGGGTATGGAATCTTTTACCATGATTACCTATGATAATGGGCAATTATGGGATTTTAGATGGGATGAGCAAGTACAACAAAAATTTATTAAAGCTTTAGACACGACCCAATGCCATATTTGGTCATCGGCTACTTTATACGAAAAATCGACTCGACAAAAACGAGAACAATGGTTGGCGGAATGGCTAGAAAATAGAACAGATTTTAGTCGCAAGGCTATTTTGGAATTGCATAAAAAAGGAGGAGAAGGCAACCCTTCTATTGATTTTATGATGAATCGGTATAATTATTTAGTGCAAACCGTTAGTATCACTCAAGTACTTGGAAAAAATGGGGAAATGGAAATGGTTTATAATGACTTAATGAATGAGCAAGTAAAAACAGAAAGTGTGCTGCTAGATAAGGTAGGATTGTCAGTTAGTTAAAACCTTAGACCTGCTTTTAGCAATGAGCTTATGGAGTCATCCTATAAAAAAAACAGGCTAAACGCAATTGCGTCTAGCCTATTTGGTAAAATGTCTTTTGTAGATAATACTATCATAAAATAGTATTCGTAAATCAGTTTTCGGAACGACTATCCTTTCAATCAAGGAGACTTCCTTTTTTTTAATATATTTTCTTCGTGCTCGTATGTTTTGCCTTCCTATAGCTGGAGACAATTCTACATTTTGCAAGTTCCATGCCATTTATTTACAAATATTAAATTTAATTATTTATATTTTAATGTTAATGAGCTATTTATGTTTTTCTTTCGCTATTTTCTAAAGTTTTGAGTCTAGGAAGAATGTCACTTAGAGGCAATGTCTTGGCATCGAGTAAATGCATTTTTATCGAAAAATGACATTCTAAAAAAGTAAATAAAACGTTCTTTGAAATTAGTAAACTTATCCCATAACCTAAAGAAATTCAAGTAGTTCTGCATATATTTTGTAGCTACGCCATTGAATTTTTTAAGCCATTTCTTTAAACGGCTGTGAATGGCATTAACTGACTGAATATGAAAGCCTTGAGTATTTACATATTGCTTATATTTACTGATTACAGTTTCATGAATGAGCCTTTTTTCTTTGGCGAAAGCAGGAAAAGAAGAGCTTCTATCTGTGACAAAAATTGCTTGATGTACTCTTTGCTTGCGAATAAGAGGGCTTAAAGCGTTGAAAACCATAGACTTATTTAATGCTCCGTTGCCGACATGTCTCAAAACAACGTTTTTATCTTCATCACAAGCAACTAAAATGCAGAGATTATCATCTGAATATCCTCCATTTTTTGCCTTACCACCTCTTTTCCTTGCAGTACGCTGATTTTCAGCTACATCTTTAGGGTTTCCCTTACAAGATTCTAATACAAAAGTCTCATCAGCTTGTATTTGCTTTCTAAGCGGTTTCAAGTCTGCTCTCTCAAATGCTATTAGGATTTTGTGACGCCAATTAAAAGCAGTTTGCATGCAAATTTTAAGGCTTAAAGTACATTCTAATAGGGTCTTTTGCTCTGCTAAACATTGGAAATATTGTCGGAATTTGCCTTTGTCATGAATATAGTGCCATACCGTTCCTGTAAATTCGTTAAAAGTTCGGTCACAAGTTTTGCATTTATACCGTTGCCTATCTTTATAGTTACCATTTTTTTTGAATTTACTGCTTTGGCAATTGGGACATCTGTGATGATAACCTTCTGACTTACAAATTTTTAGGATAGAAGATAACTCAAGGTCATCATCAGTTTGAATGCTTTCAAGGTGACTATATAAAGCTCGTCTCTGCTCCAGAGGCAAGTTTTTTATCAGTTGAATAATAGGGTTTAATACATCTGTCATAATACTATATTTTGTTTATTTAAATACAGTATTAAAACAAATAATTAGATTGAAAAGTTTACTTTCAAAGAACGTTTTTTGCTATTTAATTTACTGACATTCAATTATTTATAAATTGTTACCAATGTAAATTAAATAGCCTCAAAAATGTAGAAAATAGCGTTTAGTAAATCTAAGTTCTTGATTTTACGCTAAAAAAGATTTACTAAATTCTGAAAATTTAGTAAATCAGTAGTCTTTGGATAGTTTGTTAAGCTACTGCTGCATAAAATCCCGAGGCGACATT
>CALFWI010000326.1 GCA_937928615.1 uncultured Saprospiraceae bacterium
GCAAAATGCACGGCAGCTTTATTGATGGATATTAACTCCGTAGCCTTAAGCAGAAATCGAGAAAAGCAATATGCGAGTTCTTTTAAATTAGGACATTATGTCAATGACCGACCTTATGTCGCTTCTTCTTTTCTAACGACAGCTATTTCAAAAGTATATGGTAGTGCTTTAAACGGTACTTGTAAAGAAAAACCTGAATTAGCTAAAGAAGTCTTACCACTAAGTGCTGAATTATCAGTAGTACATGCCAAAGGCGGCTTACCAATTATCCAGCGTTTTTTTGAACCATTAGGTTACGAAATTGAAGCGGAAAATTATCTATTGGATGAGCAGTTTTCGGAATGGGGCAATAGCAATTATTTTAAACTAAAACTGACCAATACCATTACCTTACAAGCATTATTGACCCATTTATTTGTCTTAATTCCAGCCTTGGATAATAATAAACACTATTACGTAGGGAAAGCAGAAATAGAAAAGTTATTGGACAAAGGCGGCGATTGGTTAAAACAGCACCCCGAATATGAGTTAATAACAAGGCGTTATTTAAAACACCGTAAAGGTTTTGCCAAAGCAGCGATTGCTCAACTAGTTGGTAGCGAAAATACGACTGAACAAAAAGAAGGTAACCAAGAAGCCAGATTAGAAAAAAAATTATCCTTACATCAAATTCGGTTAGCCAGAGTTACGGAGCAATTAAAAGTAAGTGGTGCAAAAACAGTGGTCGATTTAGGTTGTGGAAGCGGTAAATTATTGAAGCTATTACTGCAAGAGAAACAGTTTGAAAAAATTGTGGGAATGGACGTATCTTACCAGGCTTTAGAAGTAGCTAAAAAACGACTGTATTTAGAAAACATGGCGCCTAGAATGCGGGCAAGAATTGACTTAATTCAAGGGGCATTAAACTATAAAGACCACCGAATTGCTAATTTTGATGCCGCTGCTTTAGTGGAGGTCATCGAACATTTGGATGAAGACCGTTTAGTGGCTTTTGAAAAAGTGATTTTCGGAAATGCGCAACCCAAAATAGTCATTATTACCACGCCCAATATCGAATATAATAGCCTATTTGAAGGCTTACCAGAAGGCAAATTTAGGCACAATGACCACCGTTTTGAATGGACACGGAAAGAGTTTGAAACATGGGGCAATCGAGTGGGGGAGTTGTATAATTATCGAGTCAATTATTTGTCATTAGGCCCTGAGGATGAAAAAGTCGGTGCGCCAAGTCAAATGGCAATTTTTAAAAAATAACTTAAGTTACGGACAGCTGGTAGCACAGACCTTTAGTCTGTTCGGGACGCTGACCTTTAGGTTAGCTAACTGCTATATGGCTCTCTAATCAGGTCTAAAGACCTGTATCCAGAACAGGATAAATCCTGTGCTACCAGTTTTCTTGCTCCTTCGCAACTTGGATTAAATAAATAAACAAAGTCACCTCAAACTACTAGTTTTATCTATCATAACTATGTTTACTATGTGATAAAACTATGTGGCTATCCCGATTAAAAATACGGGACAAGTTGTGTTAAAAATAAGAAATAATGAAAATCGAAATACCAGAGTTAGCCTTAATAGCCTTAGTCGGTCCGTCGGGCTCAGGAAAATCAACCTTTGCCAAAAAGCATTTTCTACCAACAGAAATTGTTTCTTCTGATTATTGTCGAGGAGTCGTCTCAGATGATGAAAACAGTTTAGATGCCAATCAAGATACCTTTGAATTAGCCCATTATATGATTGGCAAACGTTTAAAAAGAGGGAATTTAACGGTGATGGATGCGACTAATGTACAACAAACTGCCAGAACACCTTTATTAAAACTAGCGAAAGAATACCATGTATTAAATGTGGCAATTGTATTGAATTTACCCTTGGGGACTTGTTTGGAAAGAAACGAAAAACGAACCGACAGAAACCTCAAAAAGCAGGTCATCAAAAGGCAGCATAATCGAATGAAGCAAAGTATTCGCCATTTGAAGAAGGAAGGGTTTAAAAAGATATATGTGCTAGACAGTCTAGAAGCAATAGAAAATGTAGAAATTATTCGCCAAAAGTTATGGAATAATAAAAAAGAGTTGACTGGGCCATTTGATATTATTGGCGATGTGCATGGTTGTTTTAAAGAATTGAAAGCCTTGTTAATCGAGTTAGGGTATAAAATCACGAAACACCGAGACCGTACTCAAAATTATGGATATACGGTGAAAGCACCTGCTAATCGGAAAGCCATTTTTGTAGGGGATTTAACCGATAGAGGTCCTGCCTCTAATGAAGTATTGCGCTTGGTGATGTCTATGGTAAAAAATGAAGTAGCCCTTTGTGTATGTGGTAATCACGATAGCAAATTATGGAAAAAATTAAACGGTAGAAAGGTACAAATCAAACATGGATTGGGAGAAACCTTGGAACAGTTAAGTACTGAACCTGCTGAATTTATAGAAGAAGTGAAAATTTTCTTGAGTCAACTAATCAGTCATTATGTTTTAGATAATGGGAAATTAGTGATTGCTCATGCAGGACTAAGAGCAGAAATGCACGGAAGAGCTTCTGGTGCGGTCAGGTCTTTTTGTATGTATGGAGAAACAACAGGGGAGATTGATGAATTTGGCTTGCCTGTGCGCTATAATTGGGCAAAGGAGTATGACGGAAAAGCAATGATTGTTTACGGACATACACCTGTACCAACCGCAGAGTGGTTGAACCATACCATAGACATAGATACAGGTTGTGTTTTCGGTGGAGCGTTGACGGCTTTGCGTTATCCAGAAAAAACATTGGTTGAAGTAAAAGCGAAGAAAGTATATTGCGAACCAGCAAAACCTCTTACGCCTTTAGTTGAACCAACCTTAAATGCCCAGCAAGAAAACGATGATTTATTACACATTGAGGATGTGATAGGCAAGCGATTTATTAACACTCGACTAAATGCCAATATCAAGATTCGAGAGGAACAAGCTATTGCTGCTTTAGAAGTAATGAGTCGATTTGCGGTGAATCCAAAATGGTTGGCTTATTTACCGCCAACGATGTCGCCTTCAGAAACAAGTGATTTGCCTGATTATTTAGAACATCCCAAAGAAGCCTTTGCCTATTTTAGAAAAAATGGCGTGACAAAAGTAATCTGTCAAGAAAAGCATATGGGGTCTAGAGCAATTGTGGTTATTGGACAAAATAAGGCCGCTATTCAAAAAATGTTTGGCATCGAAAAAGAAGGCATTGGTAGAATCTATACCCGAACAGGTCGAGCTTTTTTTGATAAAAAAGAAGTAGAACAAGCATTTTTAGAGCGATTTAAAAAAGCATTGACGAGCAGTAATTTCTGGCAAGACCACCAAACCCAATGGGCCATTTTTGATTGTGAATTAATGCCTTGGTCAGCCAAAGCACAAGCCTTATTAGAAAACCAATACGCTGCGGTTGGTGCTGCTTCCAAAGCCGCTTTACCAGAGGTTGTTGCCGCTTTAATGGCTGCAAAAAATAGAGGGGTAGAAACAGCAGGAATCGTAGAAGAATTTAAAGAAAAATCGACATTAGCTAATAATTTCACCAAGGCGTATCGTCAATATTGTTGGCCAGTTAATTCCTTGGCCGATTATAAATTAGCGCCTTTTCATTTATTAGCTACCGAAGGGCAAACTTACTTTGAAAAAGACCATATTTGGCAAATGGAAACCATTCATACTATTTGCCAAGCGGACTCAACATTCTTGTTAGCAACGCCTTATAAAATAGTGGATTTGCAGGAGGAGCAATCGGAAGAAATAGCGATTACTTGGTGGGAGGAAATGACGCATAAAGGAGGTGAAGGAATGGTTATTAAACCACTTGATTTCATTAGCCATCATAATGGAAAAATAGTGCAGCCTGCCATCAAATGTAGAGGAAAGGAATATTTACGCATTATTTATGGCGCAGCTTACACCATGCCTAATAATTTGAAGGCTTTAAAAAAGCGAGGGTTGGGTAGAAAGCGGTCAATGGCAATTAGAGAATTTGCTTTGGGCGTAGAAGGACTAGAGCGATTTGTGGCGAAACAACCTTTACGAAAAGTGCATGAATGTGTGTTTGGGGTATTGGCTATGGAGAGTGAGGAGGTGGACCCTAGGTTGTAAATTTAGGTAAGGTGTTGGATAACTTTAAGTTCTAACGACATTCGATATCTTTTAGGTATATAAAAGGAGCGTTAGCTTCGATACTGTCTGTAGATACATTGTTTCAAATGATTTTTAAGGGGCGTAGCTTCGTCACCGTTAATTTACGGAATCGAAGCGATGTTTCTTTGAAGTATTTTTGAAATTTCTACCACTTTCTACAGACAGGGTCAGGGCTAAAGCCCTTTTTAATACCAATTTCTAAATTTGTGGGGTGTCATTAGAATTTTAAGTTATCTGATACCTAATTTGAATTATTCTAGTAACTCACCATAAAACTCCCCTCCATCAAGCTAGCTGTTGCACCACCCGCCAATTCAGTCGCCTCAAAAAAGAAAGTCCCTTCTATAATTCTCACGCCCTTGTCGTGTTTAGTAACAGTGACTTGTCCACTTTCTGCCCCTAAAAAAGTCATATCGTCAATATTGTATTGTGCGCCATAATCTGCAAAACCTGGCGTACCTAAATCATAAGTACCTGCAATAATATCTTTTGGTAAAAATAGGGCGACAGAAGGAATGCCTACTGCTGCTGTTCCTACAATAGCAATATTATTAGAAAAAGGGTCAATCATGGCGGTGACCGCTTCTGGTTCAAATAAGACGGTATCAACTTTAACCGAAATTTTATTAAAATCATTGACCGAACCCAATTCTGTACGAACCCGAATATTGGTAAATTTACCTACTTCAATATTAACTTCTCCTGCTGGTATGGCTCTTGCTCCAGTAAAGGAAAAAGTACCAGACATGGTAGAATCTTGCCAATTGAGTTCTGTAATTTCTACCGTTCCGCCTTCCACATTAGAGGTAAAGGCATCAGAATTATCACCAAGGGTGTAAGCACCAGCACTTAGACTAGTCTCCGTTAATTCGTAAACACCTGCTCCGTTATCCTCTAAACTTAACACGATTACAGATCCATCTGCTGCTAACCCTGAAATACCGATTCTATTGACTTGAATGAGTGCACCCGCAGTTGCTGCTTCCCAATCTGCCCCATTTATTTTGGCGGACATTAGACTAGTCTCCATCGTACTAGTATCCATGGGCATTTCCGTCATTGGATTTTCTTCCTCTGGTGGTGCGACATTCGTATCTAAGAAAGCATCATCACAGCTAAACAATAAAGTGCAAATGATTAAACTAAGGCAAAAAGAAACTAAATCTATCCGCATGATGGTTTATATATTAATGATGAACGATGAATTCGTAAACAATTTAAAATTAATGTACCCATTTTGATAGATGGTCAGATTAAAAATGGATATAACGATTTTTGTCAACCTTTGATAAAATGTTTTTAATCCGTTGTCTTTTAATTATCCGTTGTATTATTTTTCACAACGGATAATTAAAGGACAACGGATTTTTATTAGTTTTTTAGCTGACGCTCTAGAAGCCTACAATTAGCAGGTGGCTTACAACTATAGTAGAAATTCACTTTAGTAGTAGAGGCATGTCTTATTCTTTTAAAAAACGTCCAAAATTTATTCCATATTTTAGTAGGTCAAAAATAGGTTTTTAGGCACATTATAAACGCTTATTTTTAAAAAATAATTATAAAAAACTACTTTTATTTAACTACGCAAGAATACTGCGTAATAGGTATTTACCTTGCAACCATAATTAAGAAAACAAGAAAAGATATGAATATTACTAAAATAAAAGACATGATAGCGGCAGGATATATAAAGGTGAATCAGCACCCAACAGAAGACTTATTCATCTATAATTATTCCGAAACGGCGCAATTTGAGCGTATTTGGAATGACATCACGCTACAATGCCGAGGATTGATTTTGGACGGACAGGGTCGAGTAGTCGCTCGTCCTTTTCCAAAATTTTTTAATTTGGAAGAATTGGTCAATCAGCCGATACCGAATTTACCTTTTGAAGTGTATGAGAAAATGGATGGTTCATTAGGCATTGCTTATGCCATTGATGACGCCATTTTTATAGCCACTAGAGGGTCTTTTAATAGTGAACAATCGGTCAAAGCAAATGATTTATTAAATACTAAATACGCTAGGGCCAAAGCCCAAATGAATCCAACTATTACTTATTTATTTGAAATTATTTATCCTGAAAATCGGATAGTTTTAGATTATGGCGAGAAGGAAGAATTGGTTTTATTGGGTATGGTGGACACGGCAACAGGAGCAGAATTACCTTTAGTGGATATTGGATTTCCGATTGTCAAAAAATATGATGGCTTAACGGATATTCAAGCTTTAAAGGGGTTGGCTTTTGATAATAAAGAAGGTTTTGTGATTCGTTTTTCTAATAATTATCGTATCAAAGTGAAATTTGAAGAATATGTGCGGATTCACCGAATCATCCAGCAAGTATCGAGCGTTTCTATTTGGGAAAACTTAATGGCAAAGCAACCTTTTACAGAAATATTAGAACGAGTACCAGATGAATTTTATACATGGGTAAAAGAGACCAAAGCAAGATTAGAAGCAGATTACTTAGCTATTGAAAATATTGCCAAAAGCGAGTATAAAGAATTGGCGACTCGAAAAGAAACCGCCTTGTATTTTCAAACTTGTCAATATCCAAAAATTCTCTTTTCAATGTTAGATGGAAAGGATTATTCGGAGACGATTTGGCGGTATATTCGACCTAAATATGAGCGTCCCTTTACTTCTAGAGGATAACGGAAGACGTACTAGGAGGATGAGCAAGCAACAAAGTCCCAGAGGACTATTTTGTGAAGTGAACTGCAAAGCAGGTGGGATGCCAAACGGATAAGGATAGATTACACAGCATTTGAACAGATTTATATATTAGACGAAGAAATAACAGAAAATAATTATTTAAAATTAAAAATTATAACCACAGGAATTTCAGAATTTGCTAGAATTGGGCCATGCATCCGCTTTGCGGTTCGTTCGCTTGAATGTTCCCCGAATATTCACCTTGCGGGAACGCTCGCTCATCTTGTAAATCTTGCATCATCCTGTCATCCTGTAAATATGAAAACAGTAATAATATTAAGAGGACTACCAGCAAGTGGAAAGTCAACGTATGCCAAAGATTTAGTGAAGGCGAATCCAAATAGGTATAAGCGCATCAATCGAGACGATATGCGAGAAATGTTAGACGGCTATGAATTTTCAAAGAGCAATGAAAAATTTGTGAAACGGTTAAGAGATTGGTTAATTGTCGAAGCATTGCGAGACGGAAAACATGTGATTGTAGATGATACCAATTTATCACAAAAGAATATTAATCGAATCAATGATTTGGTGAATGGGTACAAAAAGCAGACAGGGGAAGAAGTGAAAGTCGAAGTCAAAGAATTCACGATAGCATTGCAAGAAGCGGTAGAACGAGATGCTAAAAGAAAGCGCCCAGTGGGCCGCAAGCAAATCGAAAAATTGCATCGTCAATTCTATGCGCCAGCTGATAAAAAGGGCAGAGGGCCGTATTATATGGAACAAAATAAAGCTTTGCCTAAAGCGATTATTTGTGATATAGATGGGACTTTGGCAATCATCGAAGGCCGTTCGCCTTTTGATGCCACAAAATGTGAACAAGACGCTTTGAATGAACCGATTGCTAACATCGTCAAGGACGAATATGCGAAAGGCACGCAGGTATTTTTGTTTACAGGAAGAAAAGATTCAAGTAAAACACAGACCTTAAATTGGTTGCAAAAATTCGAGATTCCTTACCATGAATTGGTGATGCGAAAGCACGAAGATGTGCGGAAAGATGCCATCGTGAAAACAGAATTTTTTGAAGGCCATATCAAAGATAAGTTCTTCGTAAAATATGTTTTGGATGACCGAAATCAGGTCGTGGATATGTGGCGCTTGGATATTGGTTTGCCTTGTTTGCAGGTGAATTATGGGGATTTCTAGTGGACTAGTTGCTGGTTGACGAGCGCAACTAGCAACTAGCAACCAGCAACCAGCTAGTCCACAATAGCCTGATAAACCAAATTATGAAATTTCTCTCTAGCCTGTAAATGACTATAAGGCATGACTTGAATCATCATCAAAATGGCCATATCTTCTTTAGGGTCAATTTTAAAATAAGTACCTGCTGCACCGCCCCAGCCATACGCGCCTGTAGAGCCTAATGCTTCGGTAGCCGCTAAATCAGTCGTCACCGAAAAGCCTAAACCAAAAGCAGTTCCTCTTCCTGGCAGGACAATTGGTCCGCCTGCATGTGGCGTTTGTTGGGTATGGTCACTGGTCATTAATGCCAAAGTTTTAGGGCTGACCAAACGATGCCCATTTAAGGTACCTTTATTCAAAAGCATTTGGCAGAATTTTAAGTAATCATTGGTTGTAGAAACCAATCCACCGCCACCAGAAAACATCGTCACGTCCTTACAATATTTACTCATAGAAGGATGGTCAATCACTTGTAAACTGCCATCGGTTTTTTTATGGGTATAATTGGTGATAAACCGTTCATCTTTAGCATCAGGGACTTCAAAATGCGTATCATTCATGCCAAGTGGCTTCAAAATACGTTCTTCCAAAAATTCATCCAAAGGTTGATTGGCAATAATTTCTAATAAAGCCCCCGCTACATCGGTAGAAACACTATATCTCCAGCCAGTCCCCGGCTGATGATATAGCGGTAAGGTACTCATCGTTCTCAGAAATTCTCGATTGGTTGTACCTGCTCTTTTTGCCCCTACTTTATACAATGAATCGACGTGATTAGGAGGAAACCCCCAACCGTAGCCAAAACCAGTAGTATGCCGCAAAACATCAATGATGCGAATAGGTTGTTTAGCAGGTTCCGTTTTACCGTCCCCAATATGCACTTGCATGTCCTTGAATTCAGGCGCGTATTTATGCAAAGGGTCATTCAATTGAAATGATCCTTCTTCATAGAGCATCATCAAACCAATAGAAACGATTGGTTTAGTCATCGAATAAATACGGAAAATACTATTGTCTTTAAGCGGGTCTTTACTATCCACATCTTCATAACCATAGGAATCAAATTGCACGACTTTTCCTTTACGAATAACAGCCGTTTGTACACTCGCTAATTGCCCTTTATCCACATATTCGTGCATTTTGGCTTCCATTGTTTTTAGGCGAGCAGAAGACATACCGACAGATTCGGGCGTAGCAGTGGGTAAGTTAATTGCAGTAGCTGATTTATTGGTAGCGATGGAATTTTGCGCCACTAAATCAACGGTATTGCTGATAATACAAATTAAGCAAAGTAAAAATAGTAGGGATTTGATTTTCATAAATATATCTTTTTCGTTGTTGATGAAAATCAAAGATAATAAATTGAAATTAAGTAGGGGAATGAAATTTTGAATCGGCTATTTCCTGACCAACTCTTGCAAAGCCACTTGAAGTGCATCTTTTCTATTTCGAGCTACAGGAATTTGTTCTTTATCCGTCATCACCACATAACCACCATCCCGCCGACTATATTTTTTGACTTGTTGTAAATTGACCAAATGAGATTGATGGACTCTGAAAAAATGGGCATCTTCCAACAGTTCTACATATTCTTTTAAAGTCTGAGACACCAATAATTTTCGGCCATCTTGTAAATAAAACCAAGTGTAATTTTTTTCGCCTTGGCAACGAATAATTTGGGTTAAATCCACAAATTCTACATGGTCACTTTGTGGTAAGGCAATCTTTTGAGGCGTATCCAAACGACTCGATAATAATAACTCCAATTTTTGTTGCTG
>CALFWI010000327.1 GCA_937928615.1 uncultured Saprospiraceae bacterium
AAACACCGACAGGAGATGAATTGATACTGATTATCCATCACTTAGTGGTGGACGGGGTTTCCTGGCGTATCCTGCTTGAAGACCTTGACCAAGCCTATACCCAAATAATGGCGGGAGATTCGGTCAAGTTTCCTAAAAAAACGGCCCCTTTTGCACTTTGGGCAAAAGCCATTCAAAACTATGCAACAACTTCAGATGGTTTAGCACAAATCAGTTTTTGGCAAAAACAGTTACAGGGTGCTGACCTTCCCTTAGTGGACGAGAGCCAACCTAATTTATATCAACATGCTAAAACACTTGGTTTTGAACTGAGTGAAGAACAGACCACGACCTTGTTGCAGCAGGTCAATCAAGCCTATCAAACCGAAATCAATGAGGTCTTATTAACTGCCTTGAGTCGGGCTTTGAAGGCTACTTTTGGCGCATCAGCTTATGGCATTACCCTCGAAGGACATGGTCGGGAGGATATGCTGGATTTGGATATCTCCCGAACGGTGGGTTGGTTTACGGCCATGTTCCCGATTGTATTAGAATACGAGGAAGCTGCTGATTTCCATTTACAGAGTATCAAGGAAAATCTGCGGCGGATTCCGCACAAAGGAGTGGGGTATGGCATCCTTAAATATCTAAGCGATGCGGATTTAGATGCGGATAATGCTGCGATAATTTTTAATTATTTAGGAGATTTTAGTGCGGAGCAAACAAAAGGTCGGTTTAATCTATCCCCTAAAACAACGGGGGTATCCACTCATCCTCAGGCTATCCGACAACACGAATTGGAGGTGTCAGGAATCATTGTAGAAGGCAAATTGAGCCTCTCTATTAATTATCCTAGTTTACGGATGGAGTCCGATTTAATCCAAGCATTTCTAGATAATTATCAGACCGCTTTATTGGAGTTGATTCAGCATTGTAGTCAGCAAACGGTCACGGTTTCCAGCCCTGCTGATTTTACAGCTTGTGATTTGAGCCTACGGGAATACCAAGCATTTGTAGAACGGACGAATTTATCTACGGACAATATAGCGGATATCTACCCACTTTCTCCATTGCAAGAAGGGATGCTATTTCATCGGATGATGAGCCCAGAATCAGCTACCTATATTATCCAAATGGATATAGGATTAGGAGCGGAGGTAGATACGCTAGCCTTAAAAAAGGCATGGCAAGAAGTAGTCAATCGACATGCCGTTTTAAGGACTTCTTTTCATAGTGAAGAGCTGGACCGTTCCTTACAAGTAGTCGAAAAAACCGTTGAACTGAACTGGCATGAAGAAGATTTGAGTCTTTTACCAGTCGAGGAACAACAAACAAGCATATCCGAATTCCTGATAGCCGACCGTCAGCAAGGTTTTGATTTGCAAGCGGATAGTTTGCTGAGACTTACCCTACTCAAAGAGTCTCATCAGTACCGAATCATTGTAAGCCATCACCATATTATCTTGGATGGTTGGTCTTTACCCATTATTTTCGATGACCTAAAGCTTGCCTATAAAGGAAAATCCTTGGGAGGAGCATTGGCTTATGGTCCCTTCATTGCTTGGTTGGAAAAGAAGGACAAGGAAAAACAGGAGGCGTTTTGGAAGGATTATCTATCGGGCTATGAAACAGCCAGTCGGATTCCGTTTTTAGAACAAACAGACAAAGAAGGCCAAGCAGGGGATTATACGATAAACCTAAATCAAGAACAGACCCAAGCCTTGAGCCAATTGGCAGCTAAAGCGGGCGTAAGTTTAAATACCGTACTGCAAGCCATCTGGGGCATAATATTAGCCAGATATAATGAAGGGGCGGATGCCTCCGCCTCCCGTCAGGAAGTGGTTTTTGGGATGACTACCTCAGGCAGGTCTATTCCTATAGCCGATATAGAACAACAGACAGGTCTGTTTATCAATACGATTCCAGTTCGAGTCAAAATAGACCCGAATGGTTCTTTTGTGGATTTATTGGGAACTATTCACCAAGCATCCATCGCTTTAAAAGAACAGGAGCATTATCCCTTGGCAAGCATCCAAAACCTATGGGAAGGAGCAGGTGATTTATTTGACCACATTCTGGTTTTTGAAAATTACCCTTTTGATGAAGATGTGGAAACGGATAAAAATGACTTATCCTTCACCCATTTTGACAACTATGATAGCGTTCATTATGGTTTGGGGCTGGTCATTACCCCAGGTAAAGCATTAAATATCAGGCTAATCTATCAGACGGCTCAGATAAGCTTAGACGCAGTAGAACGGATAGGAGCGCATTTGCAGACCCTGACTCAAGAGGTGTTAGCCCAGCCACAAGCGGCTGCCCAAGCGTTGAACATTGTACCAGCAGCAGAAAAGCATTTAATCACGCATACTTTCAATGATACCAAAGCTGATTTTCCGAATGATAAAACCGTTGTCCATTTCTTTGAAGAACAGGTCAAAAAAACACCTAAAGCGATTGCTTTAAGTTTTGAAAATAAACAATGGACGTATCAAGCCCTCAATCAACAGGTTAATCAAATTGCGCATCATCTTAGAGTACATTACAAGATTCAACCGAATCAAGTGATTGCTTTGCTGCCTGAACGAACAGCGTGGATGCCGATTGGTATTTTGGCTATTTTGAAAGCAGGAGCAGCTTATTTACCGCTTGATAAAGATTTGCCTGAGGCGAGACTAAGCTTTATGTTAGAGAATAGCGGTGCCAAACTTTTATTAACCGATAAAGCCAATGAGGAGTTAGCAAACTCCTTATGTTCAGCAATACTTTTATTGGAGGAAATATCTTCAACTAACGGGAGTAACCCGAAACCTGCAACCCGAAACTCAAACCATTTAGCTTACATCCTATATACTTCTGGTTCTACTGGAAAGCCGAAAGGGGTATTGATGCCCCATCAGCCGCTAATGAATTTGATTCATTGGCAAGTTCAAACTAGTAATTGTACAGTTGGTAGTAAAACGACCCATTCCACCGCTTTTAGTTTTGATGTTTCCTTTCAGGAAATATTTGCTACTTGGCTATCTGGTGGAGAATTGGTTATGGTGAACGAAGTCGTTAAAAAAGATTTATTTGCTTTTGCCGAGTTCGTAGCAACAGAAAATATTGAAAGACTCTTTTTGCCTTTTGCCGCTTTGCAAGAACTGGCTCAATTGCTGCTCAATCAAGAAGCAGACATTAGTGCTTTAAAAGAAATAATTACAGCAGGCGAGCAATTGCAAATTAGTGATGCGCTGGTTCAGTTATTTACTAAATTGCCTCATTGTATTTTAAAAAACCATTATGGTCCAACGGAGGCACATGTTGTGAGTGAGTATGTGCTTCAGGGCAATCCTTCCAATTGGCAAAAATTGCCTCCAATTGGTCGCCCTATTGCCAATACTCAATTATATATATTAAATACGGCTTTAACAGAAGTACCTATTGGAGGGACAGGGGAATTATACATTGGAGGTGTTTGTCTGGCAAATGGCTATTTGAATTTAGGAGAACTGACAGCAGAAAAGTTTATCCCGCATCCATTTAAGTCAGGAGAACGCTTATATAAAACAGGAGATTTAGCCCGCTGGCTGCCCGACGGAAATATTGAATTTTTAGGTCGTGCCGACCACCAATTAAAAGTGCGGGGCTATCGGATTGAAACAGGAGAAATTGAAAATGTTTTACTGGCACATTCGGCTATTAAAGCCGCCGTTGTTGTTGGGTATAAAGCCGAAGGACAAGCTACGGAACTGGTCGCCTATCTAGTGGCTAAGCCAGATGCTACCATTCCAACTATCAAAGATTTACACGACCATCTTGAAGTATCGCTGCCCGATTACATGATTCCTGCCTATTTTGTGGAACTCGAAGCTTTCCCGCTGACTACAAGTGGCAAGGTTGACCGTAAAGTTTTGCCTGCCCCTCAGACGGCTCAACTCGATTCTGGTACGGACTATGTGGCACCTCGTATTGAAAAAGAAAACATCTTAGTAAATATATGGAAAGCCGTACTCCGCAGGGATATTATCAGTATCCATGATAACTTTTTCCATATTGGAGGGGATTCCATCAAAGCGATTCAGGTTAATGCTCGATTGGCTAAGTATGATTTAAGTCTGTCCATTCGGGATTTATTTACCCATCCTACCATTGCTGGCCTGGCAGGACTAGTTCAACAAAAGACCAGAAAATATGACCAAGGCATACAAGAAGGCATCGTTCCGCTAACAGCCGTTCAACGGTGGGGATTCGAGGACTTCCGCATTGGGGAGTATTATTTTAATGAAGGCATTCGCTTTTCTGTTGATGAGCGGTTAGATGTTACGGTCTTACGAAAATGTTTACAACAGCTATTTGTTCACCACGATATGCTCCGAGCTACTTTTGACCAACAGGACGGTCATTGGGTTCAGACCATCCAACCTCATTGTGAGGTGGTACTGCAAGTGGAAGACCTTCGTTTGGCTGGGTATTCCGAAAAAAGAATAGGAGAATTGGCTACGCCCCTCCAAGCAAGCATGGATTTAGCCGCAGGCCCTTTGGTAAAAGCTTTATTGGTTCGGACGCCAACAGGAGATGAACTGATACTAATGATGCATCACTTGCTGGTGGATGGGATTTCTGCACGTATTATCACCGAAGACCTCGAATATACTTATACCCAATTAATGGCGGGACATTCGGTCAGACTTCCTGAAAAAACGGCCTCTTTTGCGCTTTGGTCAAAAGAAATTCAAGTCTATGCGAATGCTCCCGAAAGTTTACAACAAACTAATTTTTGGCAAAAACAGCTACAGGGTGCTACCCTTTCCTCCTTTGTAGATGACAGCCAACCTAATTTCGCCCAACATGCCGATGAGTTTATTTTTGAACTAAGTGAGAAAGAGACCACGACTTTGATACAACAGGTCAACCGAGCCTATCAAACCGAAATCAATGAGGTTTTATTGACGGCATTAAGCCGAGCATTAAAGGCTACTTTCGGCGAATCGGCTTATAGTATTATTCTCGAAGGACATGGTCGGGAAGACATTTTGGATTTGGATATTTCCCGAACGGTGGGCTGGTTCACTTCCATCTTCCCAATTGTACTGGAACATGAGGCATCACTTGGTTTCCATTTGCAGCATGTCAAAGAAAATCTACGAAAAATTCCACACAAAGGGGTAGGCTATGGCATCCTTAAATATATAAGCGGTGCGGATTTGGCTGGAGACAATGCCGTGATAAGTTTTAATTACTTAGGGGATTTTACTACAGGAGAAGCTATAAGTAGGTTTAATCGGTCTCCTAAAACAAAAGGCGTATTTATGCATCCCCAAGCTATCCGACCGCACGAACTGGATGTAATGGGGGTCATTGTGGAAGGCAAATTGTCTGTCTCCATTATCTATCAGACCTTACGGATGAAGCCGACTTTGGTTAAGCAGTTCTCGGATAATTACCGAATTGCTTTATTGGAATTGGCTCAGCATTGTAGCCAGCAAACGGTCACGGTTTCCAGCCCTGCTGATTTTACTGCTTGTGATTTGAGTTTACGAACATACCAAGCATTTGTCAAACAGGCAGGTTTAGCTACCGACCAAATAGCAGATATATATCCCTTATCCCCATTACAAGAAGGGATGCTGTTTCATCGGATGATGAGCCCTGATTCGGAGGCCTATTTTATCCAAATGGATATAGGATTGGGGGCGGAATTAGATGTCCCGACCTTAAAAAAGGCATGGGAACAAGTGGTCCAACGGCATAGCATTTTAAGGACTTCTTTTCATAGTGAAGGCTTAGACCGCCCTTTACAAGTGGTCAAAACAGCCGTGGAACTAAACTGGTCTGAAGAAGACCTTGGCGAGCTGCTACCCGATGAACAAGAAATAAGAATATCCAAATTCCTGAAAGCTGACCGTCGGCAAGGTTTTGATTTACAAGCGGATAGTTTACTGAGGTTTACGTTGTTCAAAACGGACCATCAGTACCGACTCATTATGAGCAGCCACCACATTATTTTGGATGGCTGGTCTCAGCCCCTCTTTTTCGATGACCTGGCGCTCGCTTATGAAGGAAAAGCTTTGGCAGGAGAGTCGGCTTATGGGCCCTTTATTGCTTGGTTGGAAAAGAAAGATAAAGAAAAACAAGCAACGTTTTGGAAAGACTATCTATCTGGTTATGAGACAGCTAGTCGGATTCCATTTTTAGACCAAACGGCCAAAGAAGGTCAGGCAGCAGATTATGACGTAAATTTAAATCAAGAACAGACCCAAGCCTTGAGCCAATTGGCAGCCAAAGCGGGCGTCAGTTTAAATACCGTACTGCAAGCCATCTGGAGCATATTATTAGCCAGGTATAACAGGCAGGCGACGGATGCCTCGGCATCCCGTCAAGAAGTGGTCTTTGGAATGACTACATCGGGCAGGTCTGCTCCAATTGAGAATATTGAGCAGCAAACTGGTCTGTTTATCAATACTATTCCTGTTCGGGTCAAAATAAACCCGAATGGTTCTTTTGTGGATTTACTGAAGGATATTCACCAAGAGTCTATTGCTTTAAAAGAGCATGAGCATTATTCGCTGGCAAGCATACAGTCCTTATGGGAGGGAACAGGTGATTTATTTGACCATATTATAGTTTTTGAAAATTACCCAGTTGAGGAGCATTTAGAAACAGATAAAGGTGGTCTGCCCATTACCTATATTGAAAACCGTCAAAGCATGCATTATGGTTTTAGCCTGGTGATTACCCCAGGTAAGGAACTGAATATCAACTTGGGCTATCAGACGGCTCAAATAAGCCCCGAAGCAGTAAAACGAATGGGGGCTCATTTACAAACCCTTATTCAAAATGTGTTAGCTCAGCCACAAGCTGCAGTCCAGCAGTTTGCTATTTTACCAGAGGCAGAAAAGCATTTAATAACACATAACTTTAATAATACCAAAGCAGATTTCCCTACGGATAAAACCATCATTGATTTATTTGAAGAACAGGCCGCAAAGACACCAGATAATATTGCAGTCGTTTTTGACGATAAAAAGTTGACTTATAAAGATTTGGATAAAGCGGCAAATAGTGTAGGACATTATCTAAGAGAAACTTACTACATCCAGCCCGAAGATGTGGTCGCTTTACAATTAGAGCGAAGTGACTGGATGGTTGTTGCGCTATTAGGCATAATGAAAGCAGGGGGCGCTTATTTACCTATTTCCCCTGATACACCAAAAGCTAGAACGGAGTTTATGCTAAAGGATAGTCAGGCGAAAGTCTTGCTGACCGATGCGGCTACTTATGAGTTGGCGAAGGAATTAGAAAATACCCTGCAAGTTGAAGTCATTGAGCAAATAAAGGTTGGCAAGCGAACCAACCCGCAACTCGCAACCCGCAACCCGAAAAATTTAGCGTATATCATTTACACCTCTGGTTCTACAGGGCAGCCTAAAGGCGTAACGGTGGAACATCGTGGAGTTGTCAATATTTTAAGTTGGATGCAAAAAACGTATCCTTTAACGGCCAAAGATTGCGTGCTACAACAGACGACTTATACTTTTGATGTGTCTGTTATTGAATTATTCTGGTGGACTTTGGTTGGTGCTCGTTTATGTATTCTTCCTGCTAAAGCAGAAAAAGACCCTGTCAAAATATGGGAAGTTATTGAACAGCATCAGGTAACGAGTATGAATCTAGTGCCTTCTTTATTACAAGTTTTATTAGCTGTAAAAGAAGCTAACCCAAGTATAAAAGTTGGTAGGCTTCGGCAAATTTTTGTAGCAGGAGAAGCCTTACAACTACATCATCTCCATAAATTTAATGAACTGATTGGTGTTAATGGGCAAACCAAATTGCATAATGTATACGGACCAACGGAG
>CALFWI010000328.1 GCA_937928615.1 uncultured Saprospiraceae bacterium
TGGCGGTGTACTACAACCATCTACTGTCAGCACTACATAATACATTCCATTGGTCGCCTCCGATAAGTTGGTAAGGGTGTAAATAGGATGAGTGCTCGTCCCGACCTGTTCATTTGTCTGGACATGATACCAACTATATAAGACCTCGTTACTACTGGAAACCTCCTGTGGATTATTAATTTGTAAGGTTGCTTCGCCTCCAAAACAAGGAGTCGATTCTACAACTGATATTTCGGGGATAATAGGCTGCTTCGTTACTTGAATAGTGATTGGTTCACTAGTATTGGTACAGCCTGCTTTTTCTCTGATGACATAATAAGCACCGCTCGCTTCCGCCGCCGCATTATCTATGGTTAAACTGTTTTTTGTCTGGTTGAGTTGTCCATTTGGTCCAAACCATTGGTAAGTGACTTCTGCTTCAAAAGGGACAGCTAAATTAATGGCTTCACCTTCACAAAGCGGACTTATTCCCGCTTCTGCATTGCTCGAAATGGTCACTTCAGCCAACCCTGGTTGAGTGGCAATCGTTTGAATATTGGAACTTTCAGAGGAACAGCCGTCAATGGTTAAAACACTATAATAATCGCCTTCGTCAATATTGGCTAAATTTTCAATTTGCCAAGTTAATCCCTCGGTTGTTGCCACTATTTCATTCGTCGTAGCATGATACCAATCGACTTGAATATTGCTATTCCCGATAATGCTATTCGCATTGGTCACATTTAGACTGATATCTTCCCCTGTACAAGGACTGGCATTGTCTAAAGTAATAATAGGGTCAACTGGTTTTGGATTTACTTTAATTTGAATCGCTTCACTAGTAGACGGACAACCATCAATGATTACGGTTAAATTATAAGCGCCATTTATAAATGGCGTGACATTCCTAAGTTCTGCAATAGTCTCGTCTGAAACCAGTCCTCGTGGTCCATACCATTGATAAGTAGCATCCGAAAATTTAGGTCCTATTAATGTTACTAAATCGCCTGTACATGCTGGGTTAGTTGCCGTTACAGAGGCACCTATTTCTACTGGGACTTTAGGTTGAACGACTATTGGTTGTACGTTAGATGGTTCAGAAGTACAACCGACAAAACTGACTTCTACGTAATAATCTCCATCATTCTCCGTTTGCAAATTGATTAAATCTAAAGTAGGAGACACCGTTGTACTAATTGGTGTATTTCTACCAATCGTATACCAATTAAAACGCAAGGTTTCATTAGTTGGATAATTGAGCGGTTCGATTATTTTTAAAGTAGCAGACTCGCCTTCACATTGCTGAGCTGTTTCCATCTTTAATACAGGCGTCGCTGGTTTGGTATTCACCGTAACTGCAACCGTATTCGTTGGAATCGTACATCCACCAAAAGTAACGACTGCACTATAATTGCCATTATCTACAAAAGTGGCATTGATTAAAGCAGGATTTGCTAGGGTAGAACTGAAATTATTTGGCCCTGTCCATTCATAAGTTGCGCCTTCTTGAAAAGGAACGGATAATTGAACGGTTTCGCCTTCGCAAGCTGGATTTAAAATAGTCGCAGAGGAAGTAGCTACGGGATTTTCAATGGGCGTTTTGACTTGTACGATTTCTGCATTAGAAATACTGGAAACGCAACCATCTACATTTACGATTGCTGTATAAATTCCTGCATTGTTAACACTCGTTTTTTCTACTAATAAAGTAGCAATATTTGTGGTATCCACAGGAATAGTAATTCCATCTGTTTCTTTATACCAAATGTAAGTAACGGCTTCACCAGAATAGGTATTAACTTCTAATTCTAAGTCGTCTCCCGCACATAATTTATCCTTCGTTACTGTTAAAGCAGGCGCTAATGGTTTTTCCATTAAATCAACCGCTATTTTTAATGGCTCAGACTGGCAACCTCTAACTGTTTCTAAAGTTAATTCATACGTTCCACTTGCTTCATTTCTCGAATCTGTTAATTCAACTGGAAAAATAGTATTTGCATTCGTTTCTGCTGCAAAGACAAAATCATTTGGTCCTGTCCATTTGAACATAACCATTTCTGAAAAAGCCGTGTCGCCACTAGCACTTAATTGTAGGGGTGTGCCTTCACAAAACTGTCCACCACCTATCGGTAAAATAGGCATAGGGGTATTTATTGGCGCACAAGTATATTCTAAAAAATTATCTAGGGTATTGGTATTACTATCTGGACAAGGGATGCCACCAGGGCATTCGTCTTGGTCTAATAATAAATCATTATCTGAATCTAAATCATCCACATCAGGTAAAGCATCGGCATCCGTATTGATACAAGGCCAACCTCCTGGACATTCGTAACTATCTAAAATACCATCGCCGTCTCTATCTATATCTTGAAAATCTGGTTTTGAATCGGTGTCTGTATCTTCTGGGTTAGAGATAACTTGAATAGGTGTTCCTTCGCCGTCTGCGGTGGCTTGCCCTTGAATATTTACCACAGGTACGCCTGTTCCTACTTTTCCATCGCCATCTAAATCAGGTTGGTCTGCTTCATCCACGTCATTGATTCCATCATCATCCGCATCTAAATCTCTAAAATCTGCTTCCCCTGTTTCATCTGTATTGGTTGGCGTAGAGGTAGGTTGGAGTGGGGTAGCGGCGGCATCCATAATCGCTTGCCCATTGGCATCTACGGTTGGTGTGCCCATTCCGATAATTCCATTATTATCTGGGTCTGGCTTCACGCTTTCTACGACATCATTAATGCCATCATTATCCGAATCTAAGTCATGCCAATCTGGTACACCGTCTACATCTGTATCAGGGGGAAGGGGGATGGCTACTCCTGTTAGAATTGGGTCAATTATAGGGACTAATCCCTGAAAAGAAACGACTGGAGGATTGCCATTCCCGTCATCAATTCGACCATCATTATTGCTATCTGCAAAACCAAAATTGGCTTCTGCTACATCATTGATTCCATCATTATCGGCATCCAAATCATCATGGTCAGGTACGCCATCTGCATCTGCATCAAAACGAGTGTAGTTTTCAAAAGCAGTAAAAGCATCGGGGTCAGAAGCAATGACATTAAACAATCCATTTTTACCAAAAAAAGAAACATCTCCATCAATGACACCATTTCCGTCTGCATCTTTTTGTAAATGGCCTGCTTCTACTAAATCTGTGATGCCGTCATTATCTGAGTCTAAATCTAAGTGGTCAGGCACTCCATCACCATCTGTATCATAAATAGCATTGACGGTATCACACCTGCCATCTTCATTGGCATCGACACAAGCATTATCTATCGCAGGGTCAGAACTATCAATATAATTGGGGATATTATCATTGTCGGCATCTGCACTAGGGTCTAAGCCGCCTGGCAAACAAATAAAGTCTCCTTCTGGATTGCAGTATTCTGAGAAATCTGCTATTCCATCATTATCATCATCTAAATCTATAAAGTCTGGAATTAAATCGAGGTCAGAATCTAGAATAGGTTGATTACAATCGGCAATAATATCTATGGAGAAACCACCGTTGTCAGAGGAACTATATTCGATGTAAGACCAATAATCTAATAACCGATTATTACCAAATTTACTATCATAGGTATAAGGATCTATTGTTGCTCTAGCGTTTCCATTTTGTCCGTTTCCACTAATACTACCACCAATCGCTGAATGATCGTAAAAATATTCTTTGGAAGGACTTTCTATCCCATTCAATCGAGTAAAAGAAATACCTCCTGGATTATTCTCTACATCCAGCATCATAATGTGGATTTCTCCACCTCTCATCTCTAATTTATAGTTAATGCGTAGGTCTATGGTTGCCGCAACTGTATTTCCCTGACCGTCTTTTCCATCCCAAGTAAGTTCATTTGTCCCTGCTTCTACTCTTCTAAAATAAGTTCTATCTACTGCATCATCAAAAATACCGTTTTCATTAAAATCTAAAGCGACTTTTGCAGTTCCGCTAGTACTTACGGCAAATGTAATCACACCACCTTTTCCTTCCTCCGTTACGTTATCCAACGTACAAATACTATTACTTTGTTGAACACCTTTGAACACAACGTTTTCAAATTTAGGATCTACTTCCTCTAATGCTCGATACAACCAAGTAGTATGGGTATTATAATTTTTAATATCGGTCACCATTGCGGCTGGGGGCATGTTGGAATCTGGTGGATTAAAAAATATTTTATTATTGATTAAGTTTCCTTCATCTTGTGATTGGGGTTCATATAAATATTTGTTCCCTACGGTCCAATTTTCGGTCAAGCCAGAACGATTATAATCTGATTGTTCGGCAGATTCATAACAAGGAGAACCATCAGGCTGAGCTAATCCTACAGAATTAGAAAAGATAGGGAAACCCCAAGGGTCCGTATCTTTAAAATCAATTCGGTATTGAAATCCATCTTTAGTTAAAATAAAGAAGGAAGGGGAAGTCATAATATCATTTCCATTTTGGATAGAGATATATTCATTCGAATAAACTCGACCTTCCAACATCGTACCACCCATATTGGCTGCACCTCCTTGAGATACGGTAATATCCCAAGCTAAGACCACTCGTTGGTCTACGGGCTGGTCAAAACGATTCCAAGAAGCATTATTCATTAAATTGTCAAAGGAAGCAGTGCTATAAGTTGGGTATTCAAATTTTATGGTCCAAATACCGCTTTCTCTACTAGTTACATTTACAGTAGCAGGAATGTACCCAGTACCATTTGTTGTTCCTCCACCCGTAGGTCCAGCTAACTCCTCCACGTCGTTATTGATAAACCCTACATCATCTGAACCATTGAACACATAATATAAAGTACCATCGGGTCTATAAACCGTAATGAAACCACCAGAAATGCCAATATGACTAGTGCCAATATTAATCGTCTCTCCTTCGGCTGCATAAACTTTTAATTGTTGACTCTGCTCTGCATTAAAAAACAAGCGATAACCAGGATAGTCTCTAAAATCTTTAGAACCTTCTGCTTGTATCTTGCCTAAACTACCAATTAGCAAAGCTGCTAATAAGCCCCACTTAATCAAATTGAATAGTAAAAATTGTCTTTTCATAGTTAATATTAGGTTTAGTCATTAGACAATAGTTGCCTAAGTCATGCTAATGACGCCGTCTTAGTTTCGGAAAAGTTGTTTTGATATATTGGATAAATTGTAAACTAGTATCGGTCCTCAGCTATCTATTTGCTTTGGTTGTTTATTTTTATCCAGAGAAAGGTTAAAAGAAATGGTAAGTAATCTTAGAATTGAGTTGTTGATGTCTTTGAATAAGTTGTTACGTATTCATAATAAACAAATATGATACCAATTAAGATTTTTTTTAATTTAAATGAATAGAGATGACATAAAAAAAGGGAACAAACCGAAGCTTGTCCCCTAATGTCTTTTATCTACCCCCCGATGATAAAAGACACTGCAATATACAGGCATTATCTTTTTATTATTGTCTCATTTAAAAATTAATGTGACGCTTGCTAATTTTGTTGATATGCAATGATTCATTTATGTGTTTGTGTGAACAGTTAAGAATTTATGCTAAAAGCTTACTTTTACGAGTACTCGTTAAATCTTCTTTTTAAATATCCCCAAATTTGTGACATAAATGCGGAAGCCGAAATTTTGACTATTTTGACTGTATTTCGTATTTTTAAGTGAATGCTTTCTTCAATTTCTCTAAAAAAATCGATTTAGTAATTTTCTATTCTTGTCCTGCTTTTCCCTTGAAATCTGCTATTTAAATCTGTTTTTTGGGTAAAAAAGATACATTTTTAGCCTCCTTAAAAAGTGTGACATAGTATGGACCATTTGTATATAATATAGGGATTTAGTAGCCTTGTTTTTTGATTCTTTTATTTATTGAAACCTAATAGATTTAGTAGTTTTTGGTAGTAGACTACATGTTTTTTACGTGGAATAATCATGAATAATCAGTTTTTTACCAGACGGTTCTAAATAGCAATAGCAATAGCAATAGCAATAGCAATAGCAATAAAAAAAGCCCTAATGTCTAGACATCAGGGCTTTTTAAAACTATTTTTTGCTAGTTATTAAGCTTCCGTAGGTGGTGCTACTACTTTTGGCTTTTTACCTACAGATAAAATATCATCATCTACTAATACTCTACCGCAGTGTTCACAAGCGATAATTTTTTTACGATTCCCGATTTCCATTTGTAATTGAGGTGGAATCTTATTGAAACATCTGCCACAAGAATCTCTTGATACCGTTACTACGCCTAATCTATTCCTGTAGGTTGCGCGTACTCTATCGTAAGCCTTTAATAACCGATCTTCAATTTTCTTACGAATTCTTTCTGATTTTCGTACTAATTTCTCTTCTGTTAGAATCGTCTTTTCTTGGATTTTTTCTAATTCTACTTTCTTAATCTCTAAATCCTTTTCTTTCCCCTCAAACCTTGCTTGTGCTGCTTTTAAGGTTTCTTCTTTTGCTTCTAAAGTTTTTTTAGTTTCTCTAATTTTCTTTTCAGAAAGTTGAATCTCTAACTTTTGAAGTTCTAATTCTTTAGACAAGGCATCGAATTCCCGATTATTTTTCACATTGTCCATCTGTTTATTGTACTTCTCAATCAAGGAATTTGACTCTTGGATATTAGATTCATGCTTACCAATCTCAAAGTTTACACCATCAATATCTTTCATCAAACGATTGACTCTGGTACCTAAACCAGCAATCTCGTCCTCTAAATCTTTAACTTCCATAGGCAACTCTCCTTTTAGGATTTCGATGCCACCAATGTCAGAATCCACCAATTGCAATTCGTATAATTGCTTTAATTTTTCAGGTACCGTTAATTCTTTTGCCATGATTATATATGAGTTTGTGGGAATTAAGAATAAAGTTATTGGAAGTAACTAGATGTTAGTTTTACTTTGTTTTAAGTAGCAAAAACATCTAAAACTATACTAATCAACAATTTATATATAAGTTTAAAAATAATAACTAACAGGGTTAGTATTTACTTTTGTGCAATGAGCCGCAAAATTACTAAATTTTTGCGTTAAAACCTCATGTAAAAGATTAATAGTGAATTGTTCACTTTCATAATGTCCTACATCCGCAATAATAATTTTATTATCTGCATCAAAAAACTCGTGGTATTTATAGTCTGCGGTAATAAATATATCTGCTTGTTGTCGAATCGCTTGTTTTAATAAGAATCCACCTGCGCCACCACAAAAAGCGACTTTTTTAATATTTTTGCCACTAAGCACCGTATGTTTTATACAAGTTATTTGTAGTTTCTCCTTCAAATATTTGAGAAAAGACTTTTCTTTCATTGATTTGGGTAATTCCCCAATCATTCCAGACCCAATTTGTATATTGGTATTTTCTATGGAAATAATATCATAATTGACGGCATGATTGGCTTCATATTTAGTCAAAACAGCTTGTATCCTTCCCTGAGCAGCTATGGGGAATGCTACTTCTAACTTTAGCGCTGCCTTGCCTTGCCCGTCTTTTGTTCCTACACCCAAAGTGGCATAACTTAATTGGACTTGCCCATTAATTGCGCCTCCTCCAGCTTCAAATAAATCATTTCGTAAATCATTGAGAATCGCCTCTTCAGCAAAGGCGTATAATTTTTTCAAGTTTTTCTTTGGTGCTAAAATGCTAGTATTTATCAACCCTAATTGTTCGGCAATTCTAGTATTCACTCCCTGATACAACATGTTATCCAAATTGGTGTGAATGGCATAAATAGCTATATCGTGCTTAATTGCCTTAATCACGACTCGCTCTATATAGTTTTTCCCATTAAATCGCTTTAACCCCTTAAATACTATGGGATGATGTGCTATAATCAGGTTGCAATTTTGAGCAATAGCTTCGTCAACCACGGCCTCTGTTGTGTCTAAACAACATAATACATTGGTCACTTCTGTAGATGCATCGCCTACAATTAATCCCGCATTATCATAGGATTCTTGGTAAACGGGCGGGGCAATACTTTCTAAAAACTGTAAAACGGTTTTAATTTTCATTTTTAATTCGCTTCAAATAGTTTTACTAAATCACTTTTTCTAAAAGCTACTAAAACCCAAGTTAATAAGACCACACTAACTATGGTAACTGAACTAAAAAAGAAGTGTAATATTTGAAAAAATTTGATGCTGCTAGCATCATAAATCATATCTCTTACACCAGATTTACTGACCATGTAAAGCCCTTTAAAATAGACAATTAAATAAGCAAAGCCAAGAATTAGTAAGGCGCCAAAAAGAAATGCTATGCCTTTATTTTTCCATGACCCAGGTGTGAATATCAATAAACAAGTAAAAAATAATAAAGGCGCAATAAATGTTTCATCTATAGTCATATTAAATCCTTGATAGTCATATTGTGCTTGTAGATTTCGGCGCTTAGCTTCTTGCGTAATTGCTGTTAAAACTTTTTTTGATTGAAAAAGTACGCCGATAGTATTATAATCAAAATCTGTCGTTGCTCCTTTTGGTTTACTTTTAAAGTAAGTATCTGTTAATTGACCATTTAGTGCTGAAACGGTAAAAGCTTCGAATGCTGGATAATAGACCTTTTGAATGGTCGAATTAAGCGACAAAACAGAAAGTGTCATAAACAGGACCACTAAGGGCAAAAATTTCTTTAAAATTAAATTTCTTAAATTCATGAATGAAGAAGATTGGAGGTTATTACTTCGTTTTATTGATTGTTGGTCTAGGATAAACGGTTCACTGCCGAGACACAAGAGACTAAAAAACAATAAAATGTAATTAATTCGTTTTCAATTGCATTAAAAGTTTGCTGATTAAACTAATACACCAACTGAAAACTGCCTACTGTACTAGATGGCAACTTTTTCTTTCTTATAATTTTTTAATGCCCAATCTGCCCAAATTAACATGAGCAAAATAGTAATGATAGAATATAAGTATAGCCCTCCTTGAATATGCATAAAATCAAAAGCCTCTGGCCAATATTTTTGGGTTAAATATAATCCTGCAATTCTAAAAACATTCAATAAAGATAAAACAATAAACCCAGCTAATAAACCAGGCCATTTAAATTTGAAAGGTAAAGGGAAAACTAAGATAGCTGCTAAAAACAAAGCTGTTGCTTCCAGCCCATCACAGCCACCTGCTATCTTTACCGTTGCTCCTGACCCTGAAATTACTTCATTGGCTACACTAACTGAATGCCCAAATAAATTTAGTAACGCACCGCCCGCTATGGCTTGCATTGCTAGAATAGGCGCTTTAAGATTTACTTCAAACCAAGTGGAATAATAAAGTGCATAGAAAACTAAAATACAAGTTAGAAATCCTGCAATAAATTTAAAAACGGGAGATTTTTCTTGCCAATATTTTGAAAAAAAAGAAGGCGATTTTGATTGTTTGGACTTACCCTTAGTGCTCTTTTTCTTTAATCCTTTTTTTGCCATTTTATCAGAATATTAGTTTGTTAGGTAGTTGATTAACAATTTACGTAATATGTAGCTAAAAGTTAATTTATCCAAAAGAAATTATGGATGTTTGACGAATTCATTGTTCATCATTCATCGTTTATCATTGGTTAACAAGTTTATCCAAGCTCCATTTTGTTTTGCACTTCGATAAATAGCATCAATAATTTGTACCGCTTTTAAGCCTTCTTCTCCACTTACTGAAGGGGGATGTCCATTTTCAATAGCTTTGACTATATCTTCAAAATTACGTAGATGTCCATCAAAATTGATGGCAGAAGGGTCATTGGCACCCATGCCTATTTCTGCTCCTTCCATTAAATGATTTTTAACAAAATCATCTGCTGGTATAGTCGTTTTAAAATCCCAAACTCGGAATGATTCATCACTCATAAAAGCAGAACCCTCACTCCCACAAAGATGCACTTCCGCAGGATGTCCACTGGATGACCAACAAGAAGTAGCGCCTTGAATGACCCCTCTTGCCCCATTTTCAAATTCTAAAATGGCTACTGCGGTATCTTCTACTTCAATCCCTTCGTGAATCAAACAAGTGGTAGAAGCGGATAATCTTTTGACTGGTCCAGCTAAATAAATTAATTGGTCGATGGTATGAATAGATTGATTCATCAAAGCACCACCTCCATCTAATGCCCATGTGCCTCGCCATGCACCAGAATCATAATAGGCTTGGGTTCGATACCATTTGACATAAGCGTCACACATGGTTAAACGACCGAAACGTCCACTATCCACTGCTTTTTTGAAAGCTTGCATGGCTGGATTAAATCGTCGATTAAAAATGCTGCCTAAGACGACTTTTTGTTCGGCACAAACCGCAATCATTTGCTCAATTCTAGCAGGCGTGACTTCTAATGGTTTTTCACAAATAATATGTTTGCCCGCTTTAGCTGCTGCAATGGTAGGGGCTAAATGTGCGCCTGAGGGGGTGGCAATAGTGACAATATCAATCGTTTTATCTGCTAAGAAATCGGCCAAATTATGGTAGGCTTTACAATTGTATTTTTTGCCTAACGCTTTTACTTTTTCTGGGTTACGGGCATAAATAGCGCCTAATTGCCCGCCTGCCATCGCTTGAATGGCTTGGGCGTGGAAATTGGCAATCATGCCGCCTCCTATTATTCCGAATGTTTGCATGGTCAATTCTATTCGATATTTCAAGTCTCCATCCGATAGCTATCGGATTGGAATCTATATCTCGTCGTCTCCAGACGACGGTAATAAGTGATTAAATAATTTATAGTCGTCAGGAGACGACCAGATAGTGGATTCAAGTCTGGAGACTTGAATCATCAGTTTAGTTATTCATCGTTTATCATTCATCGTTCATCGTTCTTTCAACTTGCTTCTTTCCTCAAAAAACTAATAATCCCAATCAAAGCTAAAATAGGTAAGCCAACCAACCCAACTATACCAAAATTGTGGTCATATACATTGGCACTTTGATACTTTCCTAATAAAGCCCAAATCGAAGCAAAAGTAGCAATTCCTGTAGCACCGAACATTAAAATATTGACTAATATTCTATTTTTGGGCAACTCATTTCCTAAGGCTTTTTTAGAATTCATTAATAATAAAAATATCAAATAAGCGATAGGTAATAGCGTTGTGGCAATGACCGAAGCAGGTACTGCTAAAGCTGTTTTGGCGGCACCATTCCAAAGCAGTGGAGAGAAAAACCCAGCAATGGCAGGGATAAGGGCTCCGATTAAAAACAACTTTCGTTGCCCTGGTTGCCCAAAGGCTTCACTAATAGCATACCCATTCATCATCATATGCACTAGCATGGTACTTAAAGCCATGGCTAAAATACCGATACCAAAAATGAGTTGCGACCAATTGCCTAAAAAAGGCGTTAAGGCATTGGCTAAATCATTGGCATTTCTTTTGGCTAACATCGTTGATAAATCTTTATCTGCTTGTGGTGCGCCTTGTCTTATTTGTGCTACCTTATTCTTATCATAAGTCGCGAATTCGGGATGTTCTATTTTTAAACGAGCATCTAAAACCTGATGATAAGCGGCTTCACTTACAATGCCATCTTTTTTAGCATGAAACTGAGAAGCGGTAGAAATAATTAGTGCAGAAGCGCCCAAAATAAAAGGAATAAATAAACCTAATACTAAGTCAAAACGAGATAATTCTCTATGCTTTTTTTGCCAGCCTTTTTTCATTAAAGAGTAAGGGAGTAGGAAAGTCATATTAATCCCTACTGCTGTTCCGAAAGCGCCAATGATGATATTTCGTTGACTTTCAGAGATATAATTTTCCCAGAACGGACCATACGCTCCTGCGGCGGCAATACTTGGTATATACGAATCTGTTGGCCGAAAAAGTGCTGAAAAATCAGGAACTAAGCCACTAAATAATTCCCCCCAATTAATCGCACCATTCCACATTAAGGTAACCACTACGCCCATAAATGCTAAGACGATAATGGCGACCAATGCCTTGATAAAATTATCTATAATTTTGGATGCTTTTCCTTCTCCAGAGAATAACCAGATTAACGAAAAGGCGACTATAAACAGTATTCCTGTAATGAGAAAAGGAGGTAGATTTCCACCACCTAAATTCCCTTGTATGGCATCTGCACCTAAGGCAAATTGAGCCGCACAAAATACTACATCGGCAATAATCGTTGCAATTAACCAGCCCCAAGCTAGCATGGGAGAAATATGTCGTTTGGCTAATTCAAAAGGTCTATCTTCTATTTTATCCTTGCTAAGCGTCACATAACTAATCGCAGACAGCATAATAATGCCACAAAGCATGGCTAAGGGTTGCAACCATAAAAATTGATAGCCACCAATGACCCCTAAATATAATGCACCGACTAAAGTGCCTCCTCCTAAAGTAACGGCTGCTTGTATCCAACCTGGTCCGCTCAATCGGGCATAGTAAAAGAGTTTTCCGAAGAAACTGGCGGATTGTGCTTTGTTGAATAATTCGTCTTGTTTCATACTATTTTATATTAAACAGTAGCTTGGGATTATAGCCCGAGCAATATATTTTCATAATCTAAAATTCCCTACTTGGGCTAGAAGCCCGAGCTACTTTAATCTAGTGGCCAAGCCTTTAATTCTTCTTCTGTAAACATCTCTTTTCTATCCGCAGTAGCCGCCCGAAGAGCTGTAATAGTAGATTCTTTAATTTTAGACCACTTAGGTTTACTGGTGAATCCACTTTTAATAAAAGCGATAATATCGTTAATATCCCTATCTGTAATGTCTGGATTGTGCTTAATACCGGGCATCACTAACGCGCTTTCATATATCTTTCCATGAACGGTAATTGGCCCTTGTAAACCATTGAGCATGACCAAGGCAATATGTTCTGGCGGACCATCTACATATTCTGATTGATAGAGTGGAGGGGCTAGCCCTTCCATGCCTTTGCCGTCCATTCCATGACAAGTACCACAGTACATTTGATATAATTCGAAACCTCTAGTTCTATCATCTGTTTGGTCAGATACGCTTAAAACTAGTTCTTTTCGATTATTATCTGCGATATTGATAAGGGTTTTATGAAGGGTAGCCACTAAGGCACTTTCTTTTTGTATCTGCTCAATAGCTGGAAGCAATTTTCTTTCTTTTCCTGCAATACTACTAACCAACGCTTCTGCCATCATCGAATTGTCTATATAAGATGTGGCTAAATTCATCCATAATTCATCTTTCTTTGAATTGGTAACTTTCTCTAAACTATGCGCTACTTGTAAATGTTGGTCGAAATTATTGGAAGCTACTGCTTTTTCAAAAATTGGTAATAAGGCAGCTTCATTAGCCGAATTAATAATCGTTTTTGCTAATAAAATCACTTGTGAGGCAACAGCCGCATCACTCGTTTTAATCGCTGTTAATACATCGGCAGATAATGCGCCCATCCCTTCTAAAGTCCATAAAGCTTGTATTTGACCTAATGGATTTTTACCATCTTTGGCAATAATTACAATGGACTCTACTACACTTTTATCATTCCCATAAATCAATTTTTTCTGCGCCATCTTTCGCTGCCAACCATTGGTAGATTGTAACAAAGGAATCCATTCTGCCAAGGCTAATTGACTTAAATCAGGTAATGCTTTGACGGTATTGCTACTATCCGCTACTCTGAAAATTCGACCTGTAATCGGCAGACTATCCATCTTGTTTTTGATAATTAATTCCTTTAAATAACTGGTCATAAAAGCTCGATGTTGGATAATTGCTCTACGCATATCTACTACATACAGCGCGCCATCTGGGCCATTATTTAAGTTGACAGGTCGGAACGTTTCGTCGTTGGAGACTAGGAATTCGCTGCCTTCGCTAGTGGCTTTGGCTTCCATTTTACCATTGGTTGTTTCTAATTGAAACCGCTTGACTAAGTTGCCTTCTGGACCACAAACAAAGGCTTGGCCGTAATAATCGTTTCTAAATTGCTCGCCTCGATAAATTAATGGGCTGCAAGCAGAAGTGAATTGTTTTACCCTTCCAGCTTCATCAAACGAGCCATCGTTATATCCTCTATTGATTAACGTAGGATGACTTGGATAGAAGCGACGAGATTTAGATAAATTTTGTTTTTCTAAATTTTTGCTTTCCAAAAATGGATTGGCGTTAGTTTGATTGGATTGTACAAAGTCGCCATAAATTGGATTGCTATTATTGTTATAATATAAATGCCCTGCATCATCATTCGTAATGCCCCATTGTCCTTTGAAATAGGTCGCATCTGTTTCCCACTTTCCATTTCTTAAACGGTAACGACGGTCACATTTGGCGCTATAAATCCAGTTATCTAAATTGTAAATTAATCCATTCGGTGCGTGTTCTACATTTCCTCCATTAGAATACATCGAATCAACTAATTGCGCCTCACCAGGTTGGTCATTCTCAATAGGTACCCACCATAAATTTGGTGGTTCAGTATATAAAAGCCCACCATTAATTAATTCTATCGCTCTTGGTAAAACCAATTCGTCCAAGAATACTTTTTTATTGTCCATCACGCCATCTCCATTGGTATCTTCCAAAATAGAGATTTTACCATCTGGTTCTTTTTCATCTGACCCATCAATATCTCGCATATATCCCGTCATTTCTACTGCCCAGATTCTACCTTTTTCATCAAATTCAATGGCAACAGGAGAAGTTAATAATGGTTCAGCAGCGACTGCGGAGATATGGAACCCTTTTTCTAAGGTAAATTCGCTGGTTAGGTCGATTGATTCAGTTGTGTTTTTACAAGCTGAAAATAATAATAAATAAAGAAAGAATGAGGCAATAAATCTATTCATTATAGATGATTTAAAAGTTTTATATCGAAAAGAATTCCAAGTTAAAATATGGGGATCATTCTACAAAAACGCACAATTTACTCCAGCGATTAAACTACAAGTAACTACCCAGAAACCAACATGTACCCAAATACTTTTTAAAGATTTTCCTGTTAGTAAAGCACTTATGCCTAAAATGGCTAGACTGAAAAAGAAACTAGCTTCTGCACCGTGAATAATACCGTGCCCAAATGTTCGATGTCTAGTACCATATTGGGCTAGAAAATCATTTGTGAAGCTTCTAAATTCGGAACTCGTATCTGCGAAACTTGATTCTAGAAAAAATAGTTGGAAAACGCCGATTTGATGGACACTTACTAGCGTCATAATATAGGATAATAGTAAACCAAAAAGATAGATTAATGCAATTTGCCCTATATTTTTAGGTTGACTAATTTGTTCGATAGATTCCCCAGTTGTTTCGGCTAACTTTGTCCCAAAAACATTGGGACGATACCAGATAAACCCGATAACCAGTGGTATAAAAGCAGTGATAGGTAAGATGTAAAAATTAAAAAGCTCCATTATAGTAGATTTTAAGACAATGAATTGAAATCGGTCAAAAATAGTAAAAATTCTTTAGCAAAGGGTAAGGATATTGTCAAGGAATATTACTTTTGATAAAAGTAGAAGTTGAGAAGAGAGATTAGAGATTAGAGAATAGAGACTTATTCAGCATTAAAGGAGTCTTTTTATACCTAAATTATACTATTTATTCGACGTTAATCGGAGGCCTTTCCTCTCAATGAAATGGCTTCTCTTCTAATTCAAAAACATTCATTAGAATGAGTAAAATTACCGCTGTTATCCAAACTTGTACAGGCGACTTGTCCGCTAGTAAGACCTATTATCAAAAATTAGATTTTGAACTTTTATCAGGAGATAAACCAACCCTTTTTACGGATGGTAAATTTCTGTTGGAAATTAACCCAGAAAATACTGCCCGAATAGGCTTGAAATTATATCAAACCGATTGGAAAGAAACAGTTGCTGCCTTAAATAAAGTAACCCAAGTTGTCGCTATAGAAGGTGGACATTTAGTCAGTGACCCAAATGGGGTAAAAGTGTATTTAATGGATGGCGAGCTGGAACAGGTGTATACGATAGCTGGTGAATCAAAAGCTGTTCCGGGTAATTTTGCGGGGCTTAGTATAGAAGCCGTGGATGTAGAAAAAACGATTCAATTCTGGAAAATATTAGGGTATAAAAAAACAATGGGTAGCATTGAACAGGGCTGGATTGCCTTTGAGAATGGAACGAGTGTTGGGGTGAGTATCATGAAACCAATGGTTTGTCCACATTTATTTTTTAATCCTGGATTGACTTTCTTTAATGGGGGTAAAAACTTGCCGATTATTGAAAAAATTAAAACTGCTGGCATTCCAATCGCCGAAGAAATTACGGTTTTTAATAAAGAAGGGATTGTGGATAATGTGATTATTTGTGATCCAGGAGGTTTGGGCTTTTTTATTTTTAACGATTGACTTTACAAGATGACAGGATTTTACAAGATTGACAAGATAAACGAGCAAAAATAGCCCCAAAGGATTATTTTGATGAAGAGAACCGCAAGCGGATGAGCGGATTTTTTGGTCAAGATTAGTGATTATAAACCATTCGCACCATCTACTGTTGTAGTATTATTATTTCACATATGGAGCCGTGATTGTTTTCCTATGTCTTCAGCCTTCAGCCAATATTTATGACTGCTCAACAAAGTATTTTTATCAAAGCCAGCCCATCTAAAATTTTTGCTTATTTGATGGATGTCAATAACCGAACAGCTTATATTCCCGCGTTGGAAGAAGTGATTTTATTAGATAAAGGACCTATTCGAAAAGGAAGCAAATATATTGAAGTGGCGAATATTGCGGGACGCAGATTAAAAACGACTTATGAGGTGATTGAATTTGAAGAGAATAAGCATACTGCAGCGAAGACTTTAAAAAGTATTTTTCCTATTCGGGCAGACTTAGATTTGGAAGCGGTAAAAGGAGGAACAAACCTGATTATTCAACTAAATTTTCAACTAAAAGGAATTTTTAAATTGGGTGCTTCTGTGGTGAAAGGAATTGTAAATCAACAAGCTAAAGGTATCTTAGAAAGAATTAAGACTAATTTAGAATAAGTAGGTAAAACAACTCTCCTGAGTTGTTCCCGAGGTGAAATTTTGAAACATGACTCCTGCTATTTATTTACTGTTAGCACGAGCAATAGAAAAATAAAAAGTAGTCCCTTCCCCTAATTTTGATTCTAGCCAGATTTTTCCTTGGTGATTCTCAATCACTTTTTCACAAGTAGCTAATCCAATACCTGAACCTTCATATTTATTTTTATCTATCCGATGGAAAGCGGTGAAAATTTTAGACTGTTGCTTTTCGGGAATACCAATGCCATTATCCTTAATAGCAAAAATATACGCTTCTTTTGTTGTTGTGTAAGAAATATGAATAATAGGGTTTTTATCTCCTTTAAATTTTAAACCATTACCAATAATATTTTGAAATAACTGGTTGATTTGAGTCGGACAGCCTTGAATGGTTGGTAAGGATTGTTCGACTATAATAGTCCCTTTATTTTTTTGCAAAAGATGGTTTAAATTTCTTTTTAAGTTGGTTATTAACTGATTTAAATCAATGGCTTCTACCTTCATGTCCGTATCATTATTGATTCTAGAATACACTAATAAATCATCTAATAACCTAGTCATTCTTTTTACTCCACCTCTAATAAATTGGAGATACTGTTCGCTAGATTCATTTAATTCTCCTTTTAATTCTCTTTGTAATAAAGAAGAAAACCCTCCAATAGAACGTAAAGGTTCTTTTAAATCATGTGAAGCTACATAGGTAAATCGTTTCAATTTTTCGTTGGCTGTTTCTAATTGTGCTTGAACGATATTCTTTTCTGTAATTTCTTTTTGTAATCTCTTATTAAATAACATCAAGGCATTACTTTGTTCTTCTATTTGTGCTTTTTGTTGTTGTAGGGAATTGACTAACTCATTGGTTTGAAACTCGAAAAGTTGATTTTCATTTGTGTAAGTATAAATGATGAAAAATAATAGTAATAGTACAAAAAGAAAGGTTAGTACCCCAAATGTAAAGGGCAGGGGAACTGCTAATATTGGAGTGATGCAAGACGTTAACCCTAAAGTGGCAGCTAGGCAAACTAGATGCAATCCTAGTAGTTTAAATTGTTGACTTTTTTCTGGATAAAAAACCATACCCACAGAAATCGTCAATAAAAACATAAAATAAGGATACCCTTTTAGGCCGAAAATCAAACAAGAAATTATGACGCCAAAAATGGCTATAGACAATGCAAACAACTTAGTCAATTCAAAGCGATGTTGTTTCTGATAGTGGAAGCCGATGCCAAATAGTATCGCAAAAATTAATGGCAATAGGCTTTCTCTTTGACCCATTAAGGATAAATTGACCACGAAACAGCAAAAACAAAATACTAAACCAAAAATTAAAGAAAAATTAATAAAACGAATGGTTCTTTTTTCGGATAGCGAAAGGTCAGTAGTAATGCCCGTATTGAATAAGTGTTGAAAATAAGTGTTCATTGCCATTTCTTTTGGGGGCAAGTGTTTTATAAGAAAAACCTTCTTTAGTAAATCTTAAGGATTTAATGGAGGAAAAGCACTAAATAAATAGCAATAACTATGCTAGGGACTCCGCAATTTGATTGGTTTAGACAGAAAGTAAATTGTTAAGCACGAACTATTTTATACAGTTTTGTTAATTAATTGCTTATATGATTTTTTTAATCATATCTTTAAAATAAAAATTTGATTAAATTGCTATTACCCACCAATAGAAGCCATAGATTCCGTAATGGGTAAACCAAAGCTTCGTTTTTGCTCTGCCTCGAAACCATCTTTTGCTCGATTGCCTAAGGCTTCTAAGAAAGTATCTTTTAATTGATGGTCACTAGCACCAGAGCGAATAATATCTCGAATATTAAATACACCATCGTCATATAAACACGTCTTTAGCATGCCTTTTGGCGTGATTCTAATTCGATTGCAAGAGCCACAAAAGGTACGGCTATAGGCGGCAATGATGCCAATGTTTCCTTGATGACCGGGGATTTGATAATGTTGTGCGGTAGAATTAGGCGGGTCTTGTAGTTTCGTAATATTAGGAAAAGCTGTTTTTAAATGCGCTAGTATTTTTTTATGATTCCACGTTAATTTTTGATAATGTGCGCCTTCTCCATTAAAAGGCATTTCTTCAATAAAGCGAATACTAACTGGATTATCTTTAGTTAGTCGAGCCATTGGAATCAAATCATCAATATTTTTCCCTTCCATGACTACGGCATTGATTTTAGTTTCAATCCCATGCGATAGTAGTTGCTGGAAGGTATGCATCACATTATCATACTCATCTCGACGGGTAATTTCAAAGAAGCGAGCTTTATCCAAACAATCCAAACTTAAATTAACCGTCCGAATGCCCAATTTTTTTAAATCAGGAATTAAAGGAGCGGTTAAAGTACCATTGGTGGTTAGATTAATGCGTTCTAGTCCATTTATTTGACTTAGGGTAGTCAGGAAATCCATCATATTTTTACGTACAAAAGGTTCGCCTCCTGTAATTCGTACTTTGTTAATGCCCATCGACACTAACAAACGAATGGTTCGTTCCATTTCCTCGTAAGTTAGCAAGGCTTTTTGTGGAACATATTTGATGCCTTCTTCAGGCATGCAATAAAAACATCGTAGATTGCATCGGTCGGTGACCGCTAAGCGCACATAATTAATGATTCGTCCGTGATTGTCGTATAATTTTGGCATATAAGGATAACCAATTGAAGGTCTAAATTGTTGTCAATGATTATAGCTGTAGCGCCAAGCAGTACTTGACCTTTTTATCCAAAATCCCCTCAAGTAGCGCTTAGCAGTACAGTATAATTTTAAACAAAGGTAGCTTTCGCAACCGAGAATACTTAATTTTTATAGGATTAATGCATTTAAATTTTAGATTTATAATTTTCAATTTCCCTAATCTATTCCTTTTCCTATCTTTGCCGAAAACAGTTACTTAATTTATGGACAAAGAACTAGAGTTTCTTCAAAATTTATTTGTCGGAGAAAGTGAACCTATTGATTTATTTACTTTCCTAATCAAAGTGGTCTTAACGACTATACTATCCTTAATTATTGGCTTTTGTTATGTGCGATTTGGTAATGCTTTATCCAACAGAAAGGCATTGGCTAGAAATTTTGCACTTATCGCCTTGACGACTATGTTGATTATTACCATCGTCAAATCATCTCTGGCGCTTTCTTTAGGTTTGGTGGGGGCCTTATCTATTGTTCGTTTTAGGACCGCCATTAAAGAACCTGAAGAGTTAGCTTATTTTTTTATGGTCATTGGTATTGGCTTAGGCATTGGCGCAGGGCAATTATTGGTGACGATAGTTGGTACGTTTTGTTTGGCGGCTGTTATTTTATTATTGAATAGAAAACGGACCGTAGATACTTTACAAAATTTAATTATTCAACTAGATAGCAGTCATAAAAAAGACTTAAAATCAATTATTGGATTAATAGAGCATGGAGCTACGCAATTAAGTTTAAATCGAATTGAAGAAACGGCAGCCATTACAGAGGTTTCTTTTGCTGTTCATTTTTCGGATTTAGATAATTTATTGACAACCAAAGAAAAATTGCAAGAAAAGTATCCTGCAATCACCTTTAGTTTTATAGAATTGTCTTAAAGAATGGATATAAAAAGAACCAATAACCGTCAAACCTTTAAAGAAATGCTATTTCTTTTGACTTTATTAATACTGCTATTGATAGGTTATCAATTGGTTGCTAATTGGATAAACCCGCCCTTACCTCCGAAACAAGAGCTAGTAGCCGAGTTATCAATGGCTTTACCCCTAGAAGATTTACTGGCACAACATGATGATCAACTCATTTTTCTAAGTGTTAATGATGATGCGGCTAATAAATTGTCTAAAAAGACAAGGGCATTTTTTAAAAAGAAAAATGGGACGTTATTAAGTCAACTTGCTTTTCGTTCCTCTTATGTGGGCGTCTACAAAAATGGTGTTTTTATTCAAGAAGAAAGTGGTGGAAAAGAGGCTGCTAGCTTGACTTATCAAGAGATGAGTATTAGTAGTGGAGGTTTAGAAAGTGGTAGTTTTAGCCGATTAGAAATTGTCGAAAAAGTATTTAATAAACCGAAAAGAGGACTCCATTTATTTATTATAGATGCTAAAGCAGAACGAATTTTAAGTTATTCTTATGACTTTTTTGCTACTGAAAATCCACTTTCTAAGGGGACCATTTATCATACCAATCAATTAGAAGAAATTACCATTACTTTATCGGAGGAAGATTATGACCGACTCCAACAAAAACGAGCAGCGGCATTGGAGGCTAAGGTCTTACTGACAAGTGAAGCCGATTTAGTTCCTGCAAAGATTGCTTTTCAAGACCAGCTAATTAAAAGTGAAATTCGATTGAAAGGGGATTGGACGGATCACTTAATTGGAGATAATTGGTCTTTTCGAGTAAAATTAACAAAAAACAAGACGGTGTTGGGCATGCGAAAATTTTCTTTGCATCACCCCAAAACTAGAAATTATGCAGGAGAGTGGTTGTTTCATCAATTATTAAAAGCGGAAGGTATTTTAAGTTTGCAATATCACTTTGTAAAAGTGAAATTAAAAGTGGAATCGCCCACCAATACCATTTCCAAAGATTTAGGCATTTATGCCTTGGAGGAATTTTTTGATAAATATTTAATAGAACGCAATCAACGAAAATTAGGGCTCATTCTAAAAATTGATGAAGACCCTTTATGGGAAGAACGAGCAAATTTTAGGGAAGCAGGCTTGCCTGGATGGGAATTGGGCTATATGACGCATTTTAATTATCCAGAAGCTAAAATTCTTCCTTTTGGGGAAACTAGTATTCGACAAGACCCTGGGTTATCTAAACAATTAGCCATTGGTCGTAGATTATTTAAAGATTATGTCACTGGTGCAAAAAAAATTAGTGAAGTATTTGATGTCCCATTATTAGCTAAATATAATGCTATTTGTAATTTACTCGGTGCAGACCATGCGTTAATTGCGCATAATTTTCGGGTTTATTATAATCCAATTACCGCTTTATTGGAACCGATTGCTTTTGATGGGAATGCAGGTGTAAAAAGGTACTATCCTTCTCTTTACAGACATGGGGAAAAAGATGCAACTTATATGGCGGCATATGCAAAAGCGATGGAGGAAGTCAGCAAAGAGGCATATTTGAAAGAAGTATTAAATTTTCCAAAGCTGGCCCAAACTATAGATTTAATGCAGCTTAATTTTCCCGATTATCAATGGGATGAAAAAGTATTTTTGAATAATCAATATGTTATCCAACAAGCACTTCATCCTGTCAATGCGATGAATGTTTTTTTTGAAGGACAGACAAATGATGCCATCACTTTAAGTATAGAAAACCATCGAAAATTTCCACTGCAAATTTTAGGTTTAACGACAAAAGATGGGCGAAAATTTGGCCAAGTAGCTACCACACTTTTAGTGGAAGGGCATGCTAGAAAAAGAGTCAAAATTCCACTGAATAATGCTTATCAAAGATTGTTTGTGAATAAGAAAAAACGAAAATCAGGTTTTGACCGAACCAAAGATATTGAAAAAATAGCCCTTAACTATAGTGTTTTAGGAACAGCAAAAATATTGACTACGCCCATTTTACCTTGGACAGAACAAGGGATTCAAGCTAGTGAGGTCGTGTTATTAAAGCAAAAAGCGAATTTAAAAGCTTTTAAATTTTTGATAGTTGATGAAGCGAAACGTACCATTACTTGTAAACCAGGTGCTTGGCAGTTAACAAAGCCATTAATCATCCCCGAAGGCTATACTTTTTATATGAGTGGGGATACACAGATAGATTTATTGCATGGCAATACCATGATTATTTCTTTTTCTCCAGTACGATTGATGGGGCAAAAAAATGCGCCGATTACTTTTACTTCTTCTACGAATGCGGGAGAAGGGTTATTGGTCTTAAATACGAAAGATACTTCTTTGGTGGAACACTGTAAGTTTATCCAATTATCTAATTCTAATAGACCAGGATGGGTAATAAGTGGGGCGGTTAATTTTTATCAAGCGCCTGTTAAAATTAAGCATAGTGCCTTTTCAAAAAATAGATGCGAGGATGCCTTGAATATTATTAGTAGTTATTTTGAATTAGACGATGTCATTTTTTCTGATATTTATGCAGATGCCTTTGATGGTGATTTTGTAAAAGGGCAGATTACCAATTGTTTTTTTGATAAAATTGGTAATGATGCCATTGATGTTTCTAATGCGACAATTGACCTTGAAAATGTATTGATTAATTCAGTGGGGGATAAAGGCTTGAGTGCAGGAGAAAATAGCCAATTAACGGCGAAAAATTGTATTATAAAATATAGCGAAATTGGCGTAGCAAGTAAAGACCAATCAACCATACATATTAGCAACGCTTTATTAACCCATAACAAATTAGCTTTTACTGCTTTTCAAAAGAAATCAGAATATGGTTCTGCTAAAATATTTGCTGATTCTATTGAAATGAAAAACAATAGCTATGATTTTTTAATTGAAGAAAATTCTTTTCTACGATATAATCAGCGGATAATAGAGACGGTGCAAGAAGTAAAGGAACGGATGTATGGGATTGAATTTGGTAAGAGTAGCCGTTGATGGAACGATGAACGATGAATGATGAATGATGAATGATGAATTCGACTAAAATTGATAGAGCGACTTTTATTAATTTTGAAAGTCTTGAAATCCGTTGTCCTTTAATAATCCGTTGTAGAAACTCATACAGCGGATAATTAAAGGACAACGGATAATTACCTGTTTTTTAGTTGACGCTTTGTCTAACCTTGATTCTTATGATTAACTTAGTTTTTAAATGGAAGAAACAATTCAACTAGCACAAACCACAGCGCATAGATACGAACGAAAATTTACCGTTTTCAATCAGTCTAAATTGGCGGTATTTACGGGTATCAAAAGGCATCCTGCTTTTTTTAGAGCAATATATCATCCTCGACAAATTACCAATATCTATTTAGATACGACAAAATTTCAATTTTATAAAGATAATCAAATAGGTATTGCCGATAGAAAAAAGGTTAGAATTAGGTGGTATGGAAATGTTTTGGGCGCAGTTACTCAGCCTAAGTTAGAATATAAAATTAAAGTAGGCTTGACAGGCTATAAAAATATATATACCCTCCCTAATTTTGAAATAAGGGCTGGATTTTCTACAAATGACTTACAATCTTTATTTGACAGAGCTAATTTACCTATGACAGTCAGGGATGAATTGAAAGGCCTAAATCCTACTTTATTAAACACTTACCAACGCACTTATTTTCAATCCTTAGATAAGCATTTTCGCTTAACCTTTGATGAAGGGTTAACCTATTATAAATTACGACCAACTAATAATCAATTTTTAGCGAAAGCAAGGGAAAGAGAACTACAAGTCTTGGAACTAAAATATGCGCCTGAACAAGAGCAAAGGGCTAGTCAAGTGGCTAGTTTATTGCGGTATCGTTTGGACAAAAAATCTAAATATGTTTCTGGGATTGATTGTTTTTAAAATAACTTCAATTGCGGTGATTTAAACGAATTATGCAATGCCAAATTATAACTAAAAGCAGGGGGGGCTTTCAGATACAATTGCCGAGCAATCCGAAATTGTTCTTTAATAATATTGGCTATATTGCCTTCTCCACTCATTCGTTTGCCATACTTTTTGCTGGCTAATTCTCCTCTATGACAATCTCGAATACGATTTAAAACCCTATCTGCTCGGTCAGGCATCGTTTTTCGAATCCAATCTTCAAAAATAGTTGCTACATCTCCATCTAATCGAACGATGGTATAGCCAACTCGACTCGCTCCTAAATCGGCTGCCGTTTTAACCATTTTTAGAATTTCAGTATCATTTAAGCCTGGAATAATTGGCGCCATCATCACCATCGTTGGAATGCCATTTTGAGCTAATGTTTCTACTGTTTTTAATCGTTGGGCAATAGTAGCAGTTCGAGGTTCTAAATATCGGCGAAGTTCTTCTTGTAAAGTAGTAATAGAAACAGCCACTCGCACTAAATTATGCGCGGCCAATTGTTTTAAAATATCTAAATCCCGTAGTATCAAACTATTTTTAGTAATGATACTCACGGGATGTCGATATTTCCAAAATGTTTTGAGGATGTTTCGGGTGATTTCTAACTGACCCTCTATTGGTTGATAACAGTCGGTATTGCCAGAAAGCATGACAGGCGTTGCTTTCCAATTTTTATGTTTTAATTTCGCTTCTAATAAAGTAGCGGCATTTTTCTTCACTAAAATTTTACTTTCAAACTCGAGACCTGCCGAATAGCCCCAATAATTATGCGTATTCCGAGCATAGCAATAAATGCAACCATGCTCACAACCCTGATAAGGATTCATAGAATGCGTTGCGGGAATATCGGGACTAATGACCTTATTTAAAATTGTTTTTGGGTAGACTTCAATAAATTCGGTTGGAATGTCTGCCTTTTCTTCTATTGCCCAATCCACAGGATTCTCATCATACACCAAATTATGAAATCGATTGGCAGGATTGATTTGTGCGCCTCTGCCTTTGATGTATGGATTGGGTTTAGTCATTGAAATAAGTTTGAAGTAGATTAATTTTTGAACTATGAAAGAACTCAAAAACTGGTTGGTAAAACTACTAATTATTTTAATTTAAAACAAATTATATTTTTTATTTAATAAAAACACAAATAATTACATTTTCTAATGCTGGGATATGTTAAAAATGTTAATGCGTACAACGCTATCCACCAAAATTCCGTTATAAAGCATCATACCCTTATTGTACCAGATACACCGACTGACATGAATAGAAAATTATATAAAGCTGCCTATAATAATGTCCTAGACAAAAAATATTTCTATCGCCATTTAATCATTTTTGTGGTAGGTAATTTCCTATTATTTTTCTTGAGTTTACAATCTTGGACGCCTTCCATTTTTTATTTACTCACTTTGATTTGGATAAGAGTGTTAGCCCTACATTTTGCGAATGCTTATCCAGAAGTTGTGAAAGATTTTGGTTTCAAAGACGAAGCAGCAGAGGAAAGCGCTATTGATAAAGAAATGAGGCGTATTAAAAAACGACAGAAAGCTGCTAAAAAACGAAAAGATAGTCAAGAAAATACGTCGCCTGAACTTCCCTTAAAGCCCATTTTAACTACCGACAGGAATAAAAAGTATCGGGATACAGATTTAGTGTAGTAGGTGGCAACTGTGCAATGGAATCTCAAATCATAAATCTGTCTAGTGCGTCCACATTATTAATGAGTGAAATGCTCCTTCAAAGTATGATGCTTATTGCATTATTTGTTTCATCCAAACTTTTAATTATGTCTATTGGGGATTTAGGTAACAAGACAGAATTACATCAGATTAAAGCCACACCCGTTCATCATGTGAGTCCATACTACTATACAAAATAAGTTAGTCCGCTTAAAAACAAGGTGGTTGTGGGAAACAACCGCCTTGTACTGCTCAAAATAAGGCGGAAATTTCCCATTGCCGCCTTATTTTAAATAGGAAACCTAAAAATGTATAGTAGTTTAATGTGAATCCTGTCAAAAGAAAGTTAAAGCTAATTTTGTTTAAGTACTTATGATTTAAGATTTAATCTTCATAAATATAATCAACCTATCTTCCATCCTTGTTAATCCTGCCAATTAGCGATAAGTTTGCAATTATATTACCAACCGCTCTATCGTTCCATCCTATAAGGGTGGAAAGGAAAGTCCGGACAACGTAGGGTACCACGCCATCTAACGGATGGGGTTTTGACTTCGGTCAAAATACAGAGAGTGT
>CALFWI010000329.1 GCA_937928615.1 uncultured Saprospiraceae bacterium
CTAATTCTTTTAATAATATGCCAGCCTGCTAATGTTTGTATAGGCTTTGTATAAGTACCATCCTCTGTCAATGCAAAAGCAGCATCTTCAAAAGTCTTTTCATATTTGCTAATGCCAAAAAATCCTACATAACCACCTTTACTAGCTGTTTTTTTGTCTGCGGAATAAATCTTTGCCGCTTCTTCAAATTTGTATCCGCTCTCTAATTGTTGATAAACACTATCAATATCCGCTTTAGGGTTCTGCGCATCCTTTCTTATCAAAATATGAGCTGCCTCCATTTCGCCTCTAGCAGGTCGAGTATCCTCTACTCGAATAATATGATAACCAATCGGCGTACGAACTGGTTGCGAATGTTGTCCTTTTGACAAAGCATAAGCTGCCGATTCAAAATCGTAAAAACCATTAGGAAATGGCGAAGTAAAATACCCTAAACTTCCATTATTAGTTTTAGCTGATTTATCGTCAGATAATGATTTAGCCACTTTAACAAAATCAGAACCACCATCTAATTTGCCTTTAATTTGCATAATTCGCTTATAGGCAAGTAAGGTATCTTGTGGTGTTGGATTCTTTTTAAGAGAAACCATAATATGACTAATTTTAACATCCTTTAAAGAACGGTCATAAGCTTCTTTTATCAATTTTTCCGTCACTTCTTTATCCAATAAATAAGAATCTGCTAATTGCTTTCGGTAACCAGCTAATTCTTGTTGCAAAGAAGGAATCGTATCCAATCGCATATCTTTTGCTCGTTGGACTTTCAATTTAAATTTAGTATATAAATCTAAATATTCTTCTAAAGACGCTTTAGAAAAATCTGCCTTATCTCTATTCGTTTTAGAATAAATGTATAAAAACTCAGAAACGTGAACTGGGTTATTTTTTACGGAAAAAAGAATAGGGTCTTGATTTTGTGCATTGATACCTAGTGGTAAAAACAAAGCGACCAAAACGAATAATACAAACTGCTTTATCATCTGAAAAAAAGGATTTAGAATAAATAGCCATTCTAGTCTTCTAATTAAAGACTAAAAGGATACAAAATTAGCAAAATATAAGTGCAAAGTGGACTATTGCCGCTTATTCTGATTAGACTTTAATGTATCTTTAACAAGTTAACTCCTAAAATAGATACGTTTTACCCTATTAGAGACACTTGTAAACACTTCATAAGGAATAGTTTCTAAAGAATTGGCTAAATCAGCTACAGTTGGATGCTCACCAAAAATAATGACTTCGTCTCCAATTTTAACCTCAGCAATATCCGTCACATCTATCATACACATATCCATACAAACATTTCCTATAATAAGTGCTTTCTTTCCTTGTACGGAAACTGCATACCTTCCGTTACCTGCTTTCCTTGCTAAACCATCGGCATAACCAATATTAATTGTAGCAATTCTTTTTGTTTGATTGATTCTCCCACTTCGGTTATACCCAACAGTATCTTTACTGTCGACTTGTTTAATTTGAGAAATCGTGGCTTTTAAGGTATTAACAACTTTTAGTTGTTTTTGTACAATTTCACTACCATCAATACCATATAACCCTATCCCCAAACGTACCATTTCAAACTGGTATTGTGAGAATCGAAGGATTCCGCTCGAATTTAGAATATGTCGGGCAGGTCTGTATGATAAATGATGACAAAGGTGCTCGTACATTTCTAAAAAATGAGCGACTTGAGTTTGCGTAAAATCATCATGCATTGACATATCACTTGCCGCTAAATGTGAAAAAACTGTTTTGATACGAATGGAAGGCTTATTTTTTAAAAGCGTTAATAAATCCGTCAATTGTTCTTCCTCAAAACCCAAGCGATGCATCCCTGTATCTAGTTTTAGATGTATATCTATTAATTCTTTATTAGGTAAAAAAGCTACTAATTGAGCCAACAAATCAAGGCTATAAATTTCTGGTTCTAGATTATATCGAATTAAAGCTGCAAAACTAGTGGCTTCTGGATTCAACACAATAATGGGTAGTTGAATACCCGCTTTTCTTAATTCTATTCCTTCATCAGCGTAAGCGACCGCCAAGTAATCTACTTTATAAAATTCCAAAATCTTTGCAACTTCTACCGCGCCACTTCCATAAGCAGAAGCTTTGACCATCGCAATTAATTTGGTATTGGTTTTTAAGTATTTGCCATAAATTTTCAAATTATGAGCAATCGCATTTAAATCAACTTCTAAAACCGTTTTGTGTACTTTTTCTTCAAAGCGATTGACAATTTTTTCAAATTGAAAAACTCTTGCCCCCTTTAATAAAATAGTAGTTTTTTGAAAATTTTTAGGATTAAATTGACTTAAAAAAGCCGCAGTATCTTTAAAAAAAGAAACCTTAAAATGCTCAGGTAGATAAGTTTTTATCGCAATAATTTCTCGCCCAATTGCATATAATTGATTTATTTTTTTAGCCAAAATCAATTGTGCGACTTTCTCATATAAAATTTTAGCAGACAAACCACTTTGTAAAATGTCAGAAAGAAATAGGGTTAAAGACTGATTATCTGTCCGTTTGGTAGCAAAGTTTAAGGCTAATTCTAAGGAAGTTAAATCAGAATTATAACTATCATTAATAATCGTACAGTTATTGATACCTTTTTTTAATTCCAATCGCATAGAGACTGCTTCCAAAAGCGGCATTCTTTCTTGAATATTTTCAAAAGAAATTCCTAGTAAAAGCATCGTTGCACAACAATGAATGGCATTTTCAATAGCCGCAGTATCTGTAAAAGGAATCGCAAAGGAAAAAGAATATTTTTTAAAAAGTACCCTAATCGTCGTTTTAGAAATTTCTTTTCTGATAGTTAAAATTTGTAAATCAGCCTTCTTTTCAATCGACCAAGTAAATAATTTTCCTTTTTTCTCTTTTTGTAAGATGTTATCAATCATTTCATCATCTCGACAATAAATAATGGTCTTGGCATTTTTGAACAACTTTATTTTTTCTTTAATTTTCTGTTTTTGAGAATCAAATCCCTCACTGTGTGCCGCTCCTATATTTGTAAAAACGCCAATCGTACAATGAATGATTTTAGCAATTTTTTTCATTTCCTTTAGCTCAGAAACTCCTGCTTCAAAAATACCTAAATTATGCGTAGTCGCTAGTTGCCATACAGAAAGCGGTACACCAATCTGAGAATTATAACTACCAGGGCTTCTAGCAATTTTAAAATCAGTATTGAGTAATTGAAAAAGCCATTCTTTAACAATCGTTTTTCCATTACTTCCCGTGATACCAATTATAGGGAAGTCAAATTTTCGCCGATGAAACGCAACCAGTTTTTGCAATGCATTTATACTATTATCAACCAATATAAAATTCGCATTTGGAAACGCTAAGCTATTTACCGCTTGTGTAATAATGAAATTTCTAACCCCTTGTTTATATAATTCTGGAATAAAATAATGTCCGTCTTGTCGATTACTTTTAAAAGCAAAAAAGAGGGAGCGAGTAGGAAACACTAACTGCCTAGAATCAAAAAGAAGGCGCTCAATGGAGGTATCCAATAAGTCCTTATTTAATAATCGCCCCTTGACGATTGCTAATATATGTTGGATGGAATAAGTCATTTTTGCTAGTTGCCAGTTATGAGTTACCAGTTGCCAGTTACGAGTACTGTAAGGTAACTGGCAACTCGCAACCGATAACTGAATCACAAATCAAATCCAATATCTTTTCGATAATTCTTTTTATCAAATTCAATCAAAGCTGCATTTTTATTAGAAATAGCTAAGGCTGCTTTAAAATCATCCCCCAAAGAAGTAATCGCTAAAACTCGACCACCATTAGTGCTAATTTTATTTGCCTCTTGCTTCGTCCCCGCATGAAATAGTAGACTATCTGTCACCTTATCAAAACCTGTCATAGTTTTACCTTTTTCATAAGCTTCTGGATAACCACCAGAAACTAACATAATCGTAGTCGCTGCTTTTTCAGAAATTTTTACGTCTATTTCCTTTAATGTCCCCTCAGATAAAGCAATTAGTAATTCCAAAAAGTCATTTTCTAATCGAGGTAAAACAACCTCCGTTTCAGGGTCTCCCATTCGGCAATTATATTCAATGACATAAGGTTCCTCTCCAACTTTAATCAAACCAATAAACACAAAGCCTTTATATTCTAATTCATCTTCTGCTATTCCTTTCACTGTAGGAATGATAATACGTTGAGTCACTTTTTGCATCAATGTCTCATCCACAAAAGGAACAGGAGAAACAGCGCCCATACCTCCTGTATTTAACCCTATATCACCTTCGCCAATACGTTTATAATCTTTAGCAATTGGTAATACTTTATAATCAGTCCCATCTGTTAAAACAAAAACAGAGAATTCTATGCCATCTAAGAAATCCTCAATCACTACTTTTTCACTCGCTGCTCCAAATTTACCATCTAACATTGCCGAGAATTCCATTTTTGCTTCCTCGACGTCATTCAAAATCAGTACCCCTTTTCCTGCAGCCAAACCATCAGCTTTTAAAACGATTGGTGGTGTTTGTTGCTCAATATAAGCCAACCCGTCTTGGATAGTCGCTTGAGTAAACTCCTGATAACCTGCAGTCGGGATATTTCTTTTTGCCATAAAAGCTTTCGAAAAAGCTTTACTACCCTCTAATTGTGCCCCTTTAGCCGATGGGCCAATCACAGAAATATGCTGTAAATCCACCTCTTTCTTGAAAAAATCATAGATACCAGCTACCAAGGGCGCTTCAGGACCTACTAAAACCATAGTGATATTTTTATCAATGGCTAATTTTTTGACCGCCTCAAAATCCATCGGATTGATGGCTACATTTGTTCCATGCTGTTGTGTACCAGCATTGCCTGGTGCAATGTATAATTTATCACAAAGTGGGCTTTGGTTGATTTTCCATGCAAAAGTGTGTTCTCTACCACCACTTCCAAGAATTAAGACATTCATTTGAAATATTTTTAAAAAATCTACTAACCTAGCTTAAGTTTCCAGCTTGAATAATACTTTATATGTACAATTACTCAGGCTAGAAGGCTAAACTACTGTTGAAATAAGACACAAAGATAGTTTACCGAAGCGAGCATTAAAGTAAAACTCAAAGGAATTTAGCAGAATACGGAATTATTTTTTTGAAAAACGAATGATATAAAAATGAAACAATCCTAGCAATAAAACTTATGAATAAAGAATCATTCTAAGTAATAAGTACTTGTGACAGAAATCCGTCACATCAAAAAGAGGAATTCCTTACCTTTGCATGCTTATTAAATGACTAACCATAGGCTAATTTTCAAAAATCAGAACTGGGGAAAGGTGAAAAAATAAATTTACAGTTTATTACTACCCCATTCCTTAACTATCTTTTTGTTAAAAATTTACTATGAAAGTAACAGACTATTTTGATAATGCCAATGGCAATACATTAATCTCCTTTGAAGTCCTCCCTCCATTGAAAGGAGGAAGCATGAAAGCTATTTTTGATACTTTAGATCCTTTAATGGAATTCAAACCTCCTTTCATTGATGTTACGTATCACAGAGAGGAATTTATCTATGTTAAAAAAACAACAGGATACTACGAAAAAACAGCCATTCGAAAACGACCTGGTACGGTAGGTATTTGTGCAGCCATTATGCACAGGTATGGCGTAGACGCTGTTCCGCATTTGATTTGTGGGGGATTCACCAAAGAAGAAACAGAAAATGTATTAATTGATTTAAATTTTCTCGATATTAATAATGTCTTGGCACTAAGAGGAGATGCTAGAAAATTTGACGGAAAATTTATCCCAGAAAAAGACGGGCACAATTATGCGCTGGATATGGTGAAGCAGATTGCCAATATGAATAATGGAAAATATCTAGACGATAATATTGAAAATGGGGAAAAGACCAACTTCTGCATCGGTATAGCAGGTTATCCAGAAAAACATTTTGAAGCGCCTAATTTAGAAAGTGACTTAGCATTCGCCAAACAAAAAGTAGAAGCTGGTGCTAATTATATTGTGACTCAAATGTTTTTTGACAATAAGTATTATTTTGAGTTTGTTGATAGATGCCGAGAAATGGGGATTAATGTACCAATTGTTCCAGGATTAAAACCATTGACTAAAAAGTATCAACTAAATTCAATTCCAAGGTTATTCCATTTAGATCTACCTCAAGAATTAGCAACAGCAATTACAGCGGCTAAAGATGGAAAAGCTAGAAAAGAAGTGGGGATTGAGTGGTCTATTCATCAATCTAAAGAATTAAAAGCTAAAGGTGCGCCTTGTTTACATTATTATACAATGGGAGATGTAGAAACGATTAAGCGAATTGTAGAGAAGGTTTACTAAAAACGATGAAAGATAAATGATGAACGATGAATTCGTGAAACATAAAAATTAACGAGTGCATTTTTCAAATCTAATAAGAATAGAATAAAAGCGACTTGTATTTGGTTAACCAAATAAGTCGCTTTTTATTTTGTAAGGAACGTTCCAAAAATAACTTGACACTTTTAGGTTGCTTCTGCATCACTTGCGGATGGGATGCAGAAAAAGTATTGCTTAATCTTATCTTAGGTAAAAAATCTTGTGTCAAATTTGCGTAGCTTATCTACTTAAATCCGTGATGCCCTCATCCGTGATAAAAAATAAGCATCACGGATTTAGACTTCTATTAATTAATTACTTCTAAATCGTAAGATTTTATTATTCCACACTTTTCACCGTAAAGCCCATTTTATAAGAAAACCCTTTTTATTTCTAGCTTCCTAATCCAAATTCAATATCTACGGATTCTATTAAAAAAAAACCATCAGCTCCTTGTTTTTGATAAAGTGGCATTAATAAAAAACCATCTTTCACAATTTTGATAGGTCCTTTTCTATCATCCGCTACCACCTCTCCTTTTTTCACTCTTTGAAAATTTTTATACCCCGTTCGCATCACGAATTTATCCTTTTCATTAATTGGATGCGTCATAATCAGTTGGGATATTTTTGGCAAACCTTTCGAAAATTCCATGAGTAATTTATCATGTTGATTTTCTACATCTTCTGCACGTACACAACCAATCGTTCGCATACAATTAGTAATCGCTGCAATTGCTCGATTGATAGATAATTGTTCATTATGCTGTCCCGATTCAAAACAAACCGCAGTAGTAGGAATACCAATATTCTCTTGATTAAAATAATGTAAAGAAGTCCCTTTAATTCCTTTTAGTAAGCCTCTAATAACAGGCGCATGTAATTCAAGTCCTATTTTTAAACTTTCAGCATCATCTGCAACAACCGTAAATATACCACCAAAAGCAGTCGTCGTATGCAAATCTAAAAGGACTATTTTCTCAGGTTGGTATTCCGCTATCTCTTTGTTAATTAAATCCATAAGCTCTCGAATCTCCAAATCTTCAGCGGTTAGCTTAGTAATATCAGTTTGCATGACTCGATTAACATTAGCTACTGTCCATTGGCGATTTAAATCCTTTTGCAAATATCTTTTTCCTGCTTGAATAGCCCTCAAATTACCTCTTAAACCCAATAGTCGCCCTCTAAAATTAAAACTAGGGTTTGTAATAGGTTCAACTTCTAGCATTTTAAACATTAATTCTAATGCCTTAGTACCAGCAGGTTCATTACCATGAATACTCCCTAGACAAATTAATAGTGTCCCTTTTATTTTTCCTTCGTATCTACCAATAATTCTTTCCAAATTTCTTTATAGTTTAGTATCAACTAAAAAATAACTGCGGCTTTTAGCGAATACTGAGTACATTCAATTTCGTTTATTGCCTTTCAAAATAACATTATCAATCAACCGAATATCACCTGTCCATACAGCTGTACAAACAACGACATAATCGGAAGCTTCCATTTTCTCGATTGGCTGTAAAGTATGTCCATCAACAATTTCTAAATATTCTGGTCTAAAATCAGGCATTTTACTTAATTCGGCAATTGCTTTAGTTTCTGCCTCTTTAATAGATAGGCCATTAGCTATCCAATCATTCAACTGTTGTAAAATTTTAGCAATACTAGGGGCACGTTCTCTGTTTTCAGGCGTCAATCGGACATTTCTAGAACTTAAGGCTAAACCATCTGGTTCTCTAATAATCGGGCAAACAACCAATTTAGTTTTAGCTTGCATTTGTTGTAACATATGCTGAATCAAGGTAAACTGTTGAAAATCTTTTTGTCCCATATACAACCTGTCTGGTTGCACAATATCTACTAAGCGATAAACGACTTCTACCACTCCATCAAAGTGGCCTGGCCGAAACTTACCTTCCATTACTTTATCTACTTGTCCAAAATCAAAAGTTGGAATCTGTAAATCTTTAGGATATACGGCATCAACGGTTGGATAAAACAATACTTCATTTTCTAAATCTACCAATATTTTAATATCTTCTCCTTCTGTCCGAGGGTATTTTTCTAAATCCTTTGGGTCATTGAATTGAGTGGGATTGACAAAGATGCTACACACGCAAATATCATTCTCCAATTTTGCTTTTTTGATTAAAGAAGCGTGGCCTCTATGTAAAGCCCCCATAGTTGGTGCAAAACCAATTCTTAAGCCCTCTTTTCGTTTCTTTTGTAGAAAATTTTGTAATAGTTCAACACTTTTAAATAATAGCATAGTGAAAATTTATCTTTATTTTTTGAGTGTTAGGTAATAAATCTGGTTGTAAAAATGAATAAATGAATTGTAAAAAAGCACCATTTTGATTAAAAGCTATCTCAAAACGATCTATTAACTAGAGTTTAACGCATTTTGCCCCTTAGAAACTAACAGAAAGTGCCTTTTTTATGTTATTTTTGCATTTCTGTTTGAAATGAGATGAACTAAAATTTGGGGTAACAAATGTGTTAAAAGCCCAATGTATGTATGAAAAGTCATTAACAACAGTAGAAGAAAATTCAAAATACAATGATAAAATTCAAACTCAACAACACTCTACGATTTTTTGATTTTGAGCTGATTCATTTAATTTGATTTTTCAAGTATTACTTGGTTCATCAAAGGTTAACATTTTATTGGAATATAGACTTTTGAGAAACCACATTTGTTCAATTAAATAATTGGTTTGAATGAGTAAGACGAAGGTTTTGATTGTAACCCAGGAGATGAACCCTTACACGGTCGCTTCTGAAATTTCTGAAATTGCAAGAAGATTACCTCAGCATATTCAGGAACAGGGCATGGAAATTAGAATTTTAATGCCCAAATTTGGTACTATTAATGAGCGCAGACACCGTCTTCATGAAGTAGTCCGTCTCTCAGGAATGAATATTATCGTTGATGATGATGACTTTCCATTAATTATTAAAGTTGCTTCTGTCCAAGGTGCTAGAATGCAAGTTTACTTCCTTGATAATGAAGATTTCTTTAAGCGCAAAGCTACCTTCGAAGATGCTGATGGCAATGCTTTTAAAGATAATCCTGATAGAATGATTTTCTTCTGTAAAGGGGTAATCGAGACAGTAAAGAAATTTGGATGGGCACCAGATATAGTCCACTGTCATGGTTGGATGACTAGTTTAATTCCTCTTTATTTGAAAACAGCCTATAAATCAGAGCCTTTATTTCAAGATTCAAAAGTCATTACTTCTGTCTACTTTAATCAAGTAGCAAATGTTTTTTCTGAGAATTTTATTACAAAAGCCTCTATTAATGATTTAGAAGCAGCTGACTTAGCAACTTTTGGTTCGGATAAAATTTCCTTACTGAATGGAGCGGTCGCTTTTTCAGATGCCTTAATTATTGGAAGTGAAGGGTATGAAGATGATATTGTAGATACCGCAAAAGAAGAAGGTAAGCCTGTCTTAGAACATCAAAGTCCTGAAACTTACTTATCTGCTTATGTTAATTTTTACAAATCACTACTAGAACAAGAAGAAACTGTATCCTAGCGGATATTATTATACTTTTATTTAAACGAGGAATAATGAGCAATCAATAAGCATCATTATTCCTCGTTTTATTTTATACCTGATTAGAAATCAGCGCTACTACTTTCAAATCGAGAAATAAAAACAAAGTAAGTTACTATAAATTTGTAAATCTACTTCTACACCATTCCTAACTTATTTTTCCTTAAGGCTATGTTAATCTTATTTTAAGATTAGAATGAATTGGTCATTAAAATAAAAATAAGCAGTACCATTGTATACTTTTTCAATGAACAAATCTTTCAAAAAAAGAACGCTTCATCCTATAATCGAATTTACTAGCAATAACCATGAGGTATAAAAGTTTTCAACTATTCTTAATAATGGCAGTTGCCGTTTTATTTTCTTGTTCTGATCCATCATTAATTGGTTCAGAATTACTTCAAGAAGACCAAGCTAATTTACAATTTACTAGTGATATTCCCATTCAAGCCAAATCATTTGACGGCGTCCCACTTCAAACTTATAGCCCATTTGCTGCACTACAATTAACTAGACATTTATTTGGAAATTTTGAAGATCCATTAATGGGAATAACTGAAGCAAGCATTTATACTCAAATCGCATTAGGGGCTCAAAGTCCTCCAAACATTACAATTAGAAGCTTCGATTCTATTGTGCTGAGCTTAGCTTACGATACACTTGGAGGATATGGAAATATAGATGAAGAATATGGATTAGAAGTTTATCAAGTAACAGAAGATATGTCTAACATAGCTGACTATTTTTCTGATCAAACTTTTATGACTGGAGATACTGCCATTGGTTCGCTTAATTTCATTCCTACTTTTGATCAGCGAGTAATCATTAAAGAATATACGACTAATAACGTCGATGGAGACACTATCTCAACAGATCCACATGTAAGGGTTCATTTGAATCCTGATATACTTACGCCTATATTAGGTGACACTTCCATTTATGGAGGGAATGTCGCTTTTCAAGATATTTTTAAAGGAATTCATATTCGCCCTACCGCCACTACTAATTCAGGTTTATTGAGTTTTGATTTTAGTAATACAATCAGTAGAATTAGTCTTTATTATAAATCTGGAGGTGAACTCCAAGAATTTCAACTTGATTTCAATGCTGGAAATGCAAGAGTACTAAGCCTAGCTAAAAATCAAGAAGGTGCATTTGTCGAACCTTTTTTATCAGGCAGTTCAGATAGTTTATTATTCCTTCAGGGAATGGCAGGTGCAAATACAGAAATAACTTTTCCTAATTTAGGTGGCTTCGAAAATATTGTTGTTAATAAAGCAGAATTAGAATTAACCGTTGCTACTATTGATGAAAATAATACTGCGCTTTATCCATTAACTCAACAATTAGTTGCTTCTCAACTAAATGATACGGACAGAGAAATTTTATCTGATGTACGATCAGCTCTTTTTGCAAATGCTCCTATCAGAACAGAAGTTTTTGGGGGGATTCCTGTGATTGAAACAGAAAATGGCGTTACACTTACCAAATATAAAATAAATATTTCAGGTTATTTTCAACAAATTATAGAGGGCACTTCAGTTAATGGATTTAACCTTTCTGCTGGTGTTGAACAAACTAGTTTTTATTTCCAATTACCACCTAAACCTTCAGATCCTTCCAGAGTTGTTTTCTATGGCCCAAATCATCCTACACACCCATTAAAATTAAATTTAACTTATACTAAATTGTAAAACAACAAATAAGGTTATTCTGAATAGATAGTGTTAAAAAGAAAAATATATTTTTTTATTAACACTATCTTACTTACTTTTACACGAAGCACGTCAAAAGGCAGCTCCCTCAATTAAAATTTACCATTCCCCTCAATGATAATTATTTAAAAATTATCAGCTATATCTATTTTACAAACGAATGAATTTTCTAAGGAAGTACTTTTCTAGATGAATCATTTTAGTTGTAAAACAGTATAATCTATACAATACTTATATTAATCTCCTATTAAAAGCACTTTAGGCTAAAAGTGGTTGTTTTTCCTTTTATACATTTCATTAAAAAATTTATTATTAAACCAAATAATCCCCAGCATTATGTGTGGAATCGTAGCTTATTTAGGCAAAAAAGAGGCATATCCAATTCTAATTAAAGGACTTAAAAGACTAGAATATAGAGGATATGATAGTGCAGGTGTTGCGCTACTAAATGGAAAACTAAACGTTTATAAAAGAAAAGGCAAAGTCCAAGAATTAGAAGATTTTGTTGGACAAAAATCAACTCATGGAACTATTGGCATTGGACATACTCGATGGGCCACTCATGGGAAACCTGATGACACCAACGCCCACCCACATACTTCTAGTAGTGGACGTTTAACCTTAGTACACAACGGCATTATTGAAAATTATGCAGTACTAAAAGAAGCACTTAAAAAATTAGGGCACACCTTTCACAGTGAGACAGATACAGAAGTATTAGTTAATTTAATAGAAGAGGTTCAAAATGCAGATGACCTATCTCTAGAAGAAGCAGTTAGAATTGCTTTAACTAAAGTAGTTGGTGCTTATGCTATTGTTGTATTGGATAGAAATGAACCTGATAAGTTAGTAGCAGCACGCATGTCCAGTCCTTTAGTGGTTGGTATTGGAGAAGATGAGTTTTATTTAGCTTCTGATGGTACGCCTATTGTAGAGTATACCAAAAAAGTAATTTACATAAAAGATGAAGAAATTGTAACCGTAAAAAGAAACGGTGACATTTCCATTATGTCTATTAATAATGAATTGCAAACACCATTTATCCAAGAATTGGAAATGGAGATTGAAGCATTAGAAAAGGGAGGCTATGATTATTTCATGCTAAAGGAAATACATGAACAAACACATACCATTGCGGAATGTATGAGAGGGCGGTTAAATGCGGAGGAAAGTTGGGTAAGTTTAGGGGGAGTCCAGCAATTACAAGAAAAAATGCTCAATGCAGATAGATTCATCATTGTTAGTTGTGGGACATCTTGGCATGCAGGTTTAATTGGAGAATATTTATTCGAGGATTTGGTAAGAATTCCTGTTGAAGTAGAGTATGCTTCTGAGTTTAGGTATAGAAATCCTGTTATTACGGAGAAAGATGTAGTAATTGCAATTTCTCAATCAGGAGAAACAGCTGATACCTTGGCTGCTTTAAAATTAGCCAAAGAAAAAGGTGCCGCTACTTTTGGAATTGTTAATGTGGTAGGTTCTTCTATCGCTAGATTTACAGATGCTGGTTGCTATATACACGTTGGTCCTGAAATTGGTGTCGCTTCTACTAAAGCCTTCACGGGTCAAGTCACCGTATTAACCATGCTAGCATTAATGTTTGCAAAGGAGAAAAAGTCTATTTCCGATGCTTATTTTAATCAATTAGTAACAGAATTAGCTAAAATTCCAGAAAAGGTAGGTGAAGTATTAGCCATCAACTCACAAATACAGTATATTGCAGGTGAAATTAAAGATGCACCTAATGCGTTATACTTAGGGCGAGGATATAATTTCCCTGTTGCCTTAGAAGGTGCATTGAAATTAAAAGAAATTTCTTATATCCACGCTGAGGGTTATCCTGCCGCTGAGATGAAACATGGTCCTATTGCTTTAATAGATGAAAACATGCCAGTTGTTGTAATTGCTACTAACAAAAGTGCTTACGAAAAGATTGCTAGTAATGTTCAAGAAGTTAAAGCTAGAAAAGGAATCGTCATTGCAGTTGTTGTAAAGGGCGATACAGAAATTAGCAAAATAGCAGATTACACTATTGAAATACCTGAAACGGAAGAACCTTTAACGCCATTAATTGCATCTATTCCGCTTCAATTATTATCTTACCACATTGCTGTTATGCGAGGTTGTAATGTTGACCAACCCAGAAATTTAGCTAAGTCAGTTACGGTGGAATAAGATAGTTTATACAGAATTAATCACTAAAGATATGATGATAGACAATGCTTTAAATATGGAATATAATTCTCAAAGAGAATTATTAATTATTCCTGAATATGGACGAAATGTTCAGAGATTAATCCTTCATGCAAAAGCAATAGAAGATGATGAATTGCGACAGGCTTTTGTAGAAAGAATGATTGATTTGATGTATCAAATGCATCCTCAAAATCGAAACATTGAAGATTATAAAGAAAAATTGTGGAAGCATATCTTTAGAATAGCAAAATATGATTTAAAAGTAACCCCTCCAAGTGGAATTATTCCTACGCCTGAAGATGTGAAAAAGCGACCTGAAATAGTGCCGTATCCTAAATCTGAAGCTAGATTTAGGCATTATGGAAATAATGTCACACAACTCATAAAAAAAGCCACTACTATGGAAGAAGGCCCTATTAGGGCAGGCTTCACTAAAGTGATTGGTTCTTATATGAAGCTAGCTTATAAGACTTGGAATAGAGAACATTTTGTAAGTGATGAAGTGATTAAGAATGATTTACTGACACTTTCAGAAGGTAAATTAATCTTAGCGGAAGAAATATCTATCGATAATCTAGCGGATGCTAGAAAAAGAAAGAAAAGCAATGACCGAGATTATCGAAATGATAGAGATTATCGCGATCGCGGAGACCGAAATGACAGAGATCATCACCATAGAGGAAGTGATCGTTATTCTAATAAGCGAAGAAATCATGGCGGTGGCAGAAGGCGGTAGATAACTTTTCTAATTATCCTTTATTGCTAATTTATTTGATTAATCTTAAAACTACTGATAAAACCAGTAATTAAATTAAGATAGAATTCAAACTTACTATAAATAACAAAGCCTCTTATGTTTTTCACATAAGAGGCTTTTGCTTTTTTATAATAATTACTAAATATTACTTGTATTCGTATAACCGCTTTAATCGCTTTTCCACTTCTTCTACCGTTTCTTCTTGTACAGCAATTTCCTTGACTTTATTCTTTTGGTCTTTCTCATTAGTAACAATTTTATCTTTCGATTCCTTTATGGTCTTCTTAGCATTATCTATAGTTTTTTTCAATTTCTTTTCCTCTTTTTCTGCCCTCTTTTGTACATTCTTAACTTCCTTTACCTTTTTCTCTTCTCCTCTAATAGATTTTTTAACAACCTTTTTTTCTCCCTTAGAGGTTACATTTGATAGCATCTCTTCTAAACTATCTTTTTGTATAGCGAAAAAGTCTTCTGCTATTCGGACATTTTTAACAGCTATTTGTTGATCTTCAGCATTTTTAACTAATCCTTGTTCTGAATTTGCTATATCCTTTTCCGCATTTTTTATATCGTTGTGATACCCCTCATTATCTTTCTTTAACTTTTTCAAATCTTTCTCCAACTTTCCTAAAGTCTTCTTCTCTCCACTTAATTCTTGTTTTACCGTCTCAATTCTAACTTCTAAAGCATATTCATTTAATATTTTTTCTGCTTCTTTATAGGCATCTGGATAATCCGTAGAAGATAAATAGCCTTCCGTCATTGGAATCCAAAGTGACAGCTCTACATCGTCATTATTGCTTTGAACTTGTGTATAAATTGTTAAAGGTTCACTTCCACCAATGCCAGCAATTTTGCCATCCGTTGTTTTCCATTCTTCTGCTTTTCTATTTTTTTTCGTTTTTCCTTTAAATTGTTTAGCATAACTCTTCCATACTTTTTCCGAAATTTTAGTCGTAGTAGTTGGAATATTTACGACTACTGCATTGTGTATACCTTGGCTCATTGCTTTTTCTTCTTCAGAAACTTGAGCAAAAGTTATTGTTAAGATCGATATTAATAGTAGAAAAACCAGTTGAAACTTCTTTTTCATTTTTTCAATTTTTGTTTAAAAAATAACCTTTTTGTAGCAATAAAAAGTTGAATTTAATCACTTTTTATATTTACAGAACGCTATTAAGACGATTCTGTGCGTCAATAGACACTTTTTTTTAATATTTTAACTTTTAGCTAAAGTCAATTTCCGTATTATCTCCAATATTCAAGCTTTGTCGCAATCCTGTAATACCTGCATCATTCCCTACTACTGAATTTTGTAAGATAACCTCTTTAATAGCCGCATAGTTTCCTATGATAGAATTTTTAACAATGGAATCATTAATTCTAGTATTTTCACCTATCGTTACATGAGGTCCGATAATAGAGTTTCTAATTTCACAATCTTTTCCAATACTAACAGGATTGATAATAATTGTATTATCATAAGGGGGCAAATTAGCAGACGCATATCCTTTTTTGTCTAGAAGGGTAGCATTGGTTTCTAGTAAAATAGAAATTTTTCCACAATCATACCAATTATTTACAACTATTGTGCTAAAAGAAATTCCTTTTTCTATCATTCTCATTAGTCCATCTGTTAATGGAAATTCTTCTCCAGTTCTAATATTATGCTTAATATTATGACTTAATGCTTTTAATAATAACGGAAGTTGCTTGACTTTATATAAGCCGACCATTGCTAGATTCGATTTAGGAATTTTAGGTTTTTCTACTAAACGGACGACCTTATCTTTATCATCAAATTCAACAATACCAAAATCTCTAGGGTCTTCTACTTTTCTTATTGCTAAACAAGAGTGCTTAGTTGCCATAAAGGCCTTAAAATCAATATCTAAAATGGAGTCTCCAAAAACAATAATTGCCTCATCTACGCCTTTCAATACTTTTCGGGCGGTCCAAATAGCATGACCTGAACCATATCTTTCTTTTTGAAAAACAAATTCCTTTTCTAAATAAGGATAATGTTCTTCTACATATAATTTTATCTTCTCGCCTAAATAACCAATAATAAAAACAAATTCTGTCACGCCAACTGATACCAGCTGATCAATAATAAAAGAAATAATAGGCTTACCCGCAATAGGAATAAGTGGTTTTGGCTGTGTATATGTTAAAGGTCTTAGGCGCGTTCCTGCACCAGCTACTGGGATAATGGCTTTCATTATTTTTTCTTTAGCAATAGATGAATAGACTTGATATCACGTCTATCTTTCTTACTTCAAATAGTCACTTTATTTATATCCTGAACCGATTACTATCTAGTTTTAGCACCAAACCAATCATTAAGGAAAAAATTAACAAAGAAGACCCCCCTTTACTAATAAATGGCAATGGAATCCCAATAATGGGCATTAATCCCATCGTCATACCAATGTTAATAAAGAAGTGGATAAATAGTATTCCAGCAATACCATAGCAGTAAAAACGGGAAAAATTAGAACGTTGCCGTTCAGCTATCATAACTAGGCGATAGAGCAATAGAAAGAATAAAACCATAATAGAAAAACTACCTGCAAAGCCTTGCTCTTCTCCAATTGTGCAAAAAATAAAATCTGTAAATTGTTCTGGCACATATTCTAATTTAGTCATTACTCCTTGTAGGAATCCCTTTCCATAGGGACCACCCGAACCAATCGCTATCTTTGATTGATTTAAGTTATAAGAAGCTCCACGAGGATCACTCTTACTTGGATTTAACCAAACATTAATTCGTTCTTGCTGATGTTTTTCTAGAATATTATTAAAAGCGTAGCTGGCTACAAAAACTAACATACTCCCTGCTATCAATCCTCCAACTAAAACCATGACCAGTCTTTCCTTTCTATTTTGCCACTCTATCCAACTATAGCTTGCAAAAACAATTAAAGCCAATGGTAAAGCATATTGGACAAGTTCTATCATTGTTAAATAGATTCCTCCTATAGTTACAGCTAGCGCTATTAGAATAGCATCTCTTTTCTTTTTGAAACCTAAGGATAATGCTAGTATCATTGCCAAGGTTAAACCTAATATAATATTTAGGGGGGGATACATGAGGGCTAAAATAAAAACAGCCCCAACAAATGCGCCAATGATATAAATATTAGCACTTAGTCCAGCTCGATACAACATAATCATAAAAGAAGTGAAAACTAAAGCAGAACCAGCATCAGGCTGTAATAATATCAAAAACATCGGCACTAGAAATAACCCAATAGCGATTACTTGATGTTTAAGAACTTGCATAGAGGTGCTAAAAGAACTTAAATAACTACTTAAAGCCAGACAAGTACCTAATTTAGCCAATTCTGAAGGTTGGAAAGAAATACCAGCAAAAATAAACCAAGAATTAGCACCATTTATCTTTTTACCAAAAAAAAGAACTAAAACTAAAAAGACGAGTCCTAAAATATAGAATAAATAAGAAAAGGTTTGAAAAAATTTCCAGTCTATAAAATATAATAGAAACATTGCCAAAAAGGAGAGTCCAATCCAAATAGTTTGCTTTCCGACGGGTCTACTTAAAAAATCATTAATACCATGATATCCTTCTTCATACCCCACTGTAAAAATCATTAACCAGCCTACCAAAACCAAACATAGGTAGAGCGAAAAAGTCGTCCAATCTAAACCACGATTAATACCAGTTGGTGTAAATCTCATTTTATATCCTAGAGTTTAATAATTCACTTGTATTAATTTTATCTTTAGCTAGGTAAGCATCAGGATAATAAATTTTAAGGCTATTAAGTGTTCTAGTAGCTTCCAATTTAGTAGCAAATGCACCTGCTCTTAATCTGTACCAAGGACTAGCATGTACCCAATCTACTGGAATATTCGGATAGCGATTAATGAAAGTTCCTCTAGCGCCTTCTAATTTACTTCTATCAGTGGTAGCAAATAGTTGAATCCGCCAACCATTAATCGTTAGCGTTGCTCGATTTAACTCAATATGTTTATCCACTAATTGAGTAATCGTAGGTGTTTCGTTGACAATAATATTTTGACCAATAGCTAAACCACTAATTGTTAATAAAGCTACTAAAGTGATGACAATTCTTTTCATGGTTATCAATGCTTTAAATTTTCTGGATTTGTTCCCAAAGTTAAGGTTAAAGAGAATACCGCAAAACAAAATTGATAGTTTATTTTTGTAGGAAAGAATACAGGTAGGGAAATCAGTAGTGGTTTAATGTATAAATTCTATTTTCCTAGTCTTCATCATCTAATGAAAAAACTATAGAACTCCTTTTCATAAATATCTTATATTCATTTGACTTGGCATGAAATAAATAGCTTTATCTATTTTTATTTTTTGCTTCATTTTAATCTTAATTTATCAATCTGTTGTCCCCTGTATCTATTGCATATTTTTTATTTTCTACAATAGGTACAAGGGACAACAGATTTAAATAATAGAATCTAATCTCAATCCACCAAAAAAATAGCATTCCCCATCACAAAAGCTCCCTGCTCCCAAAAAGCCCGATACAAAGGATTATCCACCAAATAAACTACATTCCCTCGTCCCATAGATTGCGTAGCCAAAACTACTGATTCTTCTACTTGCTTCATCGCTTTCGACCCTACAAACCCAGTGAACATAGGCGATTCATCAATATAGCCCACATTCCATAAATCTTCGCTAATTTCGTAATTTCGATTGGTTGTTTTTAAGGTAAAATAATAATCAGGCAAACCATATGCTAATGGATGTGTGTTATCCACTTTTGTTTTGAAGATAGCGCCAGGAATAAAGCTCTTGATAAATTCTCTTTCTTGGTCGGCATACTTTTTTACTTTAGCAGCAACGGTATCTGCTTTTTTCTTATCTGGAGTCTTACTTTTAATTTTAAAACCTGTTTCACCTGCTATACTACGAATAGCACTCCCCATCGCAATTAATTTGCCGCCACCTTTGACCCAATCGCCTAATTTATCAGGAATACTAGAATAACGTCCATCCGTTAAAATAACCGTATTAAAATCTGCTAAATTGGTACTATTTAGTTGGTCGCTTTTGATGGCTACAAAAGGATATTTGATGGTGTTTTCAAAATAATGCCACACTTGTCCATAAGAGTTGGTACTAACTCTATCTCCATAAACCAGCAACACTTTTGGGGCATCTAATAAATTCATCTGAGCAGAACCAAAATCTGCGCCACTTTGAGAAAAGCCACTTGGTGTAGTCGTTAATTTTCGTTGAAATTCATAAGCGGTTGCTTGAACTGCTTGATTGAATCCATCAGTAACATGTTTATTATCTGCTCGATTAACAATCAAAGTTCCTGAAGGGTATTTCTGATTATTGATGGTAAATGGATTACTGGCACAACGTACTCGAACACCTTTTTTCATCATCGCTCCCAAGAAAGCAGCATCATCTAAAGATTCCCATTTAAAAATATAACTGTATGGATTATCGTCAATCATTTGCGGCATTGGTGTCGCAAAATCATAAGATGCATCTGGTTGGATTTTTTGAGTAGAAGCATAAGCTTTCAAACCATGTGCATAAGGCAGCGACCAAGCAGTAATATCATAAGTAATGGAATCCTCTACGAATGTTTCTGGTTCAAATAATACTTGCGTTAAAACAGACATTGGTTGATAAGCACTAATCACTAAATCGTCGCTACCCAATCTTATTTCTGTTTCTTTTCCTGTTACATAGTCAAATACCTTTACCCGCTGTCCTTTCGTACTTCTTCCATATTGGATTTGATGTAAATCCAATAATTCGGTCATCCGCTTAATTTTATCTAAAGAGTTACTGCCTGAGATGACAAAAGTCGTATATTTCCCTGCTGGCTTTTTAATAGTGTTTTGAAAATAATTGGTAAAATTATCCGCTATTCTTTTAGCATTTATCGAACTCATTTCAATAGTCGATAAAGCAGTAGTCGCATGATGGTTGATTCTATCAATTAGCCTTAAGGTATCACCATTGGCTAAATCAATGCCTTTTCCTGCACGTCCATGTCCTGCTTGCTCATAAGTCATACCAATTGAACCATTAAAAGTAGGATAAGTGTCGCCATAACTTGGGTAGAGTAAATCAAATCGTTCTTTGGTAAAATACATCCAGCCTTCTTGGTCGAAATACTTGGCGTTATTCTGTCCAATTTCAGTCTGAAATCCTTTTTGAAAGTCGGTAATATATTCGTGATAAGGAGCTGCTGCTGGTGCAAAATAATAAGGGCTATTATGACCTTGCTCATGGAAATCAACATGAATATGTGGCATCCACTGACGATAATGAGGAATTCTTTGTTGACTTTCGACCTGCGTTGCCCATGCCCAATCTCTATTCAAGTCAAATTGATAATGATTCACTCGACCACCTGGCCAAGGTTCTTGGTGTTCTCTTGAAAGAGGGTTGGTCGTTAAAATTTTATTGGAGACATTTCTATTCCAATCGGTATATCTGGAATAACCGTCTGGATTTACCGTTGGGTCAATAATCACCACTGTATTTTCTAACCATTTAGCTGCATCTGCATTCGTTCCATTGGTTAATTCATACAAAGTTTTTACGGCGGCATTCGGAGAACTTGCTTCGTTGCCATGGACCGCAAAACTTAACCAAACAATCGCCTGATTGTCTTCATTCGCTTTCCCCTCTATTAGTCCTGTTCTTTTCAAATTATTAGTCCGAATGGCTTCTAAATTAGCAATGTTCTTTTCAGAAGAAACAAAAGCTAAAACCAATGGTCGGTTTTGATTTGTTCTACCATATTCCACAAATTTCACTTGCGCACTATTTGTCGCTACATGTTCAAAATAATCTACAATTAAATAATGTGGATAAAAATGACTGCCTAATTTTTCTTGAAAGAAATCGTCTGGAGATTGAATTTGACTAAAAGCACAGATGGTAAAAACCAAGGATAGAACAAGGGTCAAGAATGATTTCATGTCTAAAATATAGCCCAGAGGTTAATCTGGAGAATGGTTAGGAATGACAGACAAAAGTCTGTGTGACACACAAAATTAATATAATAAAAAGGATTAATAAAAAATCCGTTGGGAAACTAATCTGTTAGGCATTTATTTTACCCAACGGATTAGCTTCCCAACGGATTCCTTACTTATAGTCTACTTAATCAGTTTATAGTTCTTCTTTCAAAAACCGAGCGGTATGACTACTCTTATGTTTAGCTACTTGCTCAGGCGTTCCTTTACAAACAACCGTTCCTCCTCCATTTCCACCTTCTGGCCCAATATCCACAATATGGTCCGCTACTTTGATGACATCCATATTATGCTCAATCACCACAATTGTATTACCCTTATCCACCAATTTCTTCAGTACTGTTAACAAGTGTTCAATATCCTGAAAGTGCAAGCCTGTTGTTGGTTCATCTAAAATATAAAGCGTTTGACCAGTAGCTCTTTTAGATAATTCTTCCGATAACTTTACCCGTTGTGCTTCTCCTCCAGATAAAGTAGTCGCTTGTTGCCCCAGAGAAATATAGCCTAATCCAACGTCTTTTAACGTTTTCATTTTACGGTAAATCTTAGGAATATTTTCAAAGAAAA
>CALFWI010000330.1 GCA_937928615.1 uncultured Saprospiraceae bacterium
GCTTCTATCAAATTGACGTCTTCTGGCAATTCATTCCCTAAGATTTCATAATCTGAAAAACCAATCAGTTCTCTTTCGTTCGGTGCTGCTTCTGGGAAACCAGAGTCATCGCTATCAGCATCTACATCTGTCCATTTAAACATTCTTACACCAACTTCTAAACCGCCTACTGCATCCGCATTACCAATACCAATACCAAAACCTGTTACTTTATAGCCATTTCCTTTCGGTAAATAGAAATAATTACCAAGCGACCAAGTAGGAATTTGGTTTACATCAGTAATTGCTACATTTCCAAGGTTCGTTCCATCTTCATTCGCAAATTCATTCTCTGTCACTTCAAATTGAATAGTCTGTGTATTATCAGACAAATCTGTATCTGTTGCCTCAGCTGATACCGTATAAACACCCGTATATTGAGCTATCGCCGCTGCTGGGGTAAATTTATTTGGCAATAAGTTATTTTCTGTTAAAGAGTCCGCTGTGATACTCCCCAAGTTAGTTGCGTCCGAGTAAACCTCTTCGCCTGTAGCATCATCTGTTACACTGATACTTAAAGTGGTATTTTCTTGAGTAGAAGCCCCAATATTTTGAATATCTGCTAAGAAATTAATGGCATCTACTTGACTTTTTGGTACCCGAACGTTTGGTGCAGCCGCATAGAAATTTTCATTAACTCTTAAATTATTCGCTTCTCTTTCAACGATTTTTACATCATCAATTAACCAATAATAATAATTACCTGAATAAGTAAATTTAATTCTTAAAGAATCTGTTCCTGCTGCTCCAGGTAATGGTACAAAGGTTTTGTTCATTTCATTAAAGGCATTGCCGTCTACTTCTGTATTAATTTCTACAAAAGCATAGTTTTGACCTCCATCAATACTATATTCTATAAAATATTGACTGTTCAACTGTCTAGTTTCTTGGTAAAATTCTAAACTAATCCCAGCTGCATCAAATCCACTAATATCAATAATTGGAGAAATTAATTCTCCAACTTGAGGGGCAGGACAAGGTCCTGTTCCAACTGCTCCAGAATTAATAGTTCCATCTGCATTTAAAATACCACCTTCGTTATCTAAGAAATCAGAATCAAATGCCATCATTCCATTACAAAAAGTAGGGCCAGGAGAAGTTCCTACAGATAAAACACCTTCGTCCAAGATACCATCTGCATCATATTTCCAAGTGTCCAATTCAGAAGGCGCACCATTACAAGATACGGTTACGGTACTCCAACCATTTAAACCTCCGTTAAAATCTCCTTGGCCTATTTCGTTCCCCCATAAAACTTTATCTGCTGGTGTGTCTTCAAATCCTGAAACTGTAAAATTAACTTGTGCAGACAAATTAGCTTTTAAAGCAACACATTGCTCTTGGCTAATCATTACTGCAAATAAGTCAATTGTTCCTGGATCCTCACCACCCATAACGATAACACCACCTCCATCTTCTGATTCTGGTCTATTATTACAAATAATAACTGCAATAGCACCAGCATCTTGGGCATGTTGAATCTTATCTGTAAAATTACAACTCCCTCTATCTAACACCGCAATTTTACCAACTAAGTCATCAGGATTTGTAAGCGCAGCACAACCATCTGCTGGTGTTCCCGCAGCTATTTCTCCTGAAAATGTTTCTATACAAGGACCAGGTAAAGAGCTATTTAGAGCGAGTACATCACCATCCACGCCATCGATACTTACATTATAGAATTGTCCATAAAGGGAAGCATTCAATAAAAATGCTGCAAAAAGTAAAGTTAATTTTGTAAAATTTTGCTTCATAACTACCGTTAATATTTAAAAAATTTATAAAAGTTATTGATTCAACGTTGATTCCTAAACAGCAATCAGTAAATTTAATTAGTAAAGATATAAAATATCTTTTTGCTTATGTTTATGGGTAAGTGCTTAAAAAAGGGTGATAAATAAATTCAAGAATTTATAGTCATTAAAGCTAGTAGCATAGTGTTTAATTAGTAGAAATAGTTGTTTTATTTTTTCCAATAAACCCTAATAATGTCAGCTAGGAAGCTTATCTTTTATTAATTGAGTGGTTATTTCAGGTTAAATGTAGGCTAAAGAAAAGCCTATTTTCTTAAAAAGAAGAAGATTTTATAAAAAAAAAATGATTTTGTCGAATTGTGAAAAGAGCCCGACAAAATTTTAAATACTTAAAAATGAGTAAATGAATAAATGACTAGATGATAAAATATCGAAATACTGGGGAACAAGTTGAGTAAATAATGGTCAATTAATAGAATGCTTCCCCTTTAAATTATAACTAAATAACGACAAAAAAATTTAAATTTCATACCCTCATTTTCAAAGAATAACAAGTCTAATTAAAATAGGGTACTTGTTAAGAACAAGCACCCTATTTTAGAGCAAATTATATTAGTAGCTAACCAAAGTTGCGGAGAAAGCTGAAATGTTTCAAAATCGTTATATTCTTGTATGGTTATATTGATAATAAAACTAAGAAATTTCGATTTAAGAATTATCTAGCGCTATAACAAGACAACAATTATTAACTATCTGAAACTATTCACTTAACTGTGTTTACATAAAATTTCAGGTTTGAAAATCAGGGACTTAACTGCCTACTGTCAACTATTTCTACTACCGTCTTATTTCCAAAAAGCCACTATACTGTTTCCCTTCCCCATCGTCTAATAGATAGAAATAAGTACCATCAGGTAAATCTTTATTATTCCAAGTACCATTCCATTGACCTTTATAGCCTCCTTGTTCAAATACCATATTTCCCCAACGGTTAAAAATCTGCACTTGGTTATTCGGAAAATCTTCTATGCCCTCAATCATAAAGGTTTCATTGATATTATCTCCATTGGGAGAAAAACCATTGAAAATAAGAAAAGCTTTACATTCGATATAAAAGGTAACCCTAGCCGTATCACATCCAGCAGGATTACATAATTCGTAAGTAAAAGTATCGGTTGTATCACATATGCCATCATTTGCCATATAATTAACCGTTAAGTCTGGATTAACCACTGCTGTTCCATTGTTTGGTTGTTCCAAAATCACTACAGTAATTAAAGTTGAATTAGTGGTATCATTCCCTAATACGTTAATGGTCTTTGTTTGTCCCTCTTCTACCGTATCTCTATCATCAATGGCAATAGGAGGAAGGATCGTATCAGGCATTTCTTCTACCGTAATGATTACCATAATGGTATCACAATTATCTAAACTATCACAAGTTACCACACAAGCGGTGTCGATTCCTGCTTCAATTCCTGTATAGATTAAACAATGATTAATGGAATCAATGGTAAAAATGACCCGTTCTCCAGACATTTCCTCACAGGCATTCGTAATACCAGCAATCGTATAAGGTAAATCTAGGCTATCTAAACAGAAAGTATCTGTCTCATTGACCATTACCGTATCTTCAAAAATTGGCATTTCTTCTTCGCAAGTAATATTCAGCATAGCCGTATCTCTGCAAATCCCGTCATTTTCCCGCAAAATAAGTTGATAGCTACCTATCGGCAGTTCTAAACTGGCTTGTTCTGGCACATCACAATCTAGATACTCCTCCGTAAACAGATTGCCATTTATCGTTAATCTATAGTTCGCCAATTCCGTTTTCAGCAGCCCCAAACAATATTGTCCATTTTCTAAACAATCCATCACGGAAATATTGACGTTCTTTTCCAGAAAAATAGATTGACAAGTTGTATCTATCATCATCGTATCCATGGTCATGGTGTCTACCACCATTGTATCCATCGTCATGGTGTCTACCACCATCGTATCCATCGTCATGGTATCAATCACCGTAACGATAATAATCACCTCCTCACAAGTATTATTATTTTCACAGACAGATAAACATAAAGTATCTACCCCAACATCCAAACCTTCATAGACTAAACAATTATTCAAATTATTCACTTCAAATCCAACAGAAGGATTTTGACCTTCACAAGTAGGTTCAATACTAGTTATATTATCATTCATTAAGTAGGCTGGAAAACAAATCGTATCCATATCTCCTACATAAATAAGGGTATCTATTTGAATAGTAGTCGCTACCTCACAAGTTACCACTACCTCAAAGGCAAGTTGGCAATCTATCTGTCCATTATCAAAAATTAATTGGTGCCTGCCAGTATCTAAAGCTAATTCAAATCCTGCTGAACAATTACTGATAGCTCCAGTGTAAACGGCGCCATTATCCCTAATAGTGAAGCTATTTAAAGTCAATGAATCTGCCCCTGCAAAGCAGATTTTTGCTGTTTCATTACAGGCATCTGTTGCTACAAGACCATTTCCAACTATTGTAATTTGAGGGCAAGGCGGACAAGCGACATCCACCGTAATTGTATCTCGGCAATTAGAAACAGGGTCGTTAAAAATCAATTCATGTGCGCCTACAGCTAGAAAAAGTTGAGTGTTTCGTGGTAGAAAATTAGTGTTCAATTGCAAAACACCTACCATATCTGTAGCCAATTGCGTAATTTCTAAAGCACCATAGGAATTCCCCGCGAAACCACCTTCTAAAGTCATAGATAAAGAATCTCTTTCCCAATTTGCAGCAGGGTCGAGGCTATTCATTATTGCCACTAATTCATAGATATCTTGAAATTCTCTGGTGTAAATAGAATCATTTAATTCCCAGCGATCCAGTCGATAGGGGCCTTCCAAACCTTGTCCAGGTAAGGTAAAG
>CALFWI010000331.1 GCA_937928615.1 uncultured Saprospiraceae bacterium
GGCTACTTTATCTAATACTTCTGCAATTTTATAAGTGACAAAATATTCTCCTTCAAAAAATTGTACAGTCGGCAAACTATATAAATTGCTTGCATCTACTTGTGTTTCTTTGATAGTTGCTAGCTGAAGAAAGTCGGTTGAATGAATGATGGTAGTTTTGGTTATTGGTGTTTCTTTTTCTTGAAATGCTGGTATTTCTTCTTCGATTACTTCTTTTTTTATAATAACTGGACTAGAATTATTTACACTTGATGGAGTGGTGGCTATTTCTGGGGTAGTATCGTTTATATCTGCTGATATTGTCTCTGAAGGAGTAGGTGTATTTTCTATTGCTATTTCTGTCTTAGGCTGTATTTCAAAAGATTTATTAATGGCAACTGCTTGAGGTATAAAAGATAATAAGAATATATCATCATCGCCACCTGCTCTGGAAGAAGTGAATAAACCTTTTTCTTCGTTTTCATCAATAAAGATAGAGATATCATCACTAGGGCTATTAATTGGTGCGCCTAAATTAATGGGTTTTGTCCATGTCCCATCCTCTTTTTGTTCGGTAACAAAAATATCAAAACCACCTAGGCCTAAATGACCTTTAGAGCAAAAGTATAGTTTTCCATTTTGGTGCATAAAAGGAAATCCTTCGTGCCCATCTGTATTAATTTGCTCCCCTAAATTTTCAGGCCTACTCCATCTGTTTTTTTGTTTTTTAGAGACATAAATATCTGTCCCTCCTTGACCACCTGCTTTATCTGAAACAAAAAATAATGATTTTCCATCTGGAGAAACGGCAGGATGCATATAATTGGATGATTTTCTACAGAAGGGAATGACTGCTGCTTTATTCCAGTTTTGTCCATCGGTTGAATTGGCTTCAAAAAGTTGGAGGCAATAAGCATTTTTCTTATTTATTGAAGTACCGTTTCTTGTAAAAAACATGGCTGATCCATTTGCTTGGAAAGTTGCCATACCTGTATTTTTGCGCGCATCATTTATCTTAGAAATATACTCTTTTGGTTCGCCGTATTTTCCATCTGCTAACACTTCGCTATGGTACAACCTCAAATAACTTCTATCCGTTGCACCTGACTTAGTGTCTAGGAATTTTAATTTTCCTTTTCTATCAGAAGTGAAGACAATCCCATTGTCCCAAAAAACTGGTGAATTATCATCTTCATCGGAATTTTGCGTAAAAGCAGTCGCCGTTGCATATCCAAAATAGGGTTGTACGGTCTTGGCAAAATCACAGGCAGCAATCATTCTATCTACCGTCTCATCTTCTATTTCAATGGCAGCATATTTTTGAAACCATGCTTTGGCGGTATAATATTGTCCACTACTCATTAAAGTTTCTGCATAATAAAGATAGGATGTTACCTTGGCTCTATCGTTGCTAACAATTTCTTCGTATAATTTAGCTGCTGCTGTCATTTGATTCGTAATCTTATAACAAAAAGCCAGTTTACTTTTTATACTTAAGTTCTTTCTAGTTTTTAATGCTTTTTGATAATGTGGAATCGCTAAAGCATACTTATCTTCTTTAAAAAGCTGATTCGCTTTCTTTAAGTCCTTACTTTGACCAAAAGCAATATTGATTTGAATGAGTAATAAAAGACCACCTAAAATAAATAAACGCATAGCAATTAATTTAGAGCATAAACAGAAATGCGTATCTTGCAAAGAGCGCTGATATATAACATTTCTATATTATATATTAAAGCAAAAACTATGCGAAAAAGCGTTAATAATAACCTAAACTAGGTAGTCAAGATGGCAAAACATTTGGAAACAGGAAAAATAGGAGAAAATTTAGCCGTAAAATTTCTAAAAGACAAAGGCTACGAAATACTGGAAACGAATTGGCGCTTTCGTCGGTCTGAGGTAGATATTGTTGCTAAAGATGGACCTATCCTCGTTTTTGTAGAAGTGAAGACCCGTAGTTATGATTATTTTGGTAAACCAGAATCTTTTGTGTCTGCTCGTAAAAAAGTTCTTTTGCAAGACGCTGCTGTTGCTTATATGCACCAAATTAACCATACTTGGGAAATTCGTTTTGACATTATAGGTATCTTAATGCCTACTTCTAAAAATATTGAAATCAATCATTTTGAAGATGCTTTTTTTCCTGGTTTATAAATACCCGTAATCATCAAATTTATAGAATTGTGATTTCTCCATTGCTAAGAGGAGATTTTTTCACTGATCAAATAAATTGTAAACCTGAAAATTAATTCAACAATTCCTGTTTTTTACTAATTCATCATTCATCATTTATCGTTCATCATTCTTTTATTCGTTAATCAAATTAACATTTTTAACATTTATTTTGGGAAACCTCTTCATTTAGCCCAATCCACGACCAACCTTTAATAAACCAATAACCTCCACTTAACCGCTCTTAACACTAGAATCCTTCATTTTTGTAACATAATTATTCGGAATAGCAACGAATTGAAAATAGGAAATTTCGTTGTAATTGTGTATCAAATACTTTAGTCAAATAACCGATACTAAGTATTTAAAAAATGAACCACCATGAAGAAGATTCAAAATGTATTAACTATAGCAGCGGTATTATTTAGTGCGACCTTTTCTTTTGCTCAATTTTCTATTGGCGCTAAAGCAGGTGTTTATACCTCTTTTATTGATGTAACGGAAGCAGCCGAAGGATTGACCCAAAATGTAGAAGGCTTAACTACGCCAACTTATGGACTTGTGGCAGAAATAGGCTTAGGAGAAAATTTTGCCTTTCAGCCAGAATTACTTTACACAACTAAAGGTTTTAAAGTGAATGAAGGAATAAATGTTAATGTAGGCGGTTTTCCAATTCCAGCAGGTGTTACGGCTAGTACGAAAATCAATTATTTAGAAATGCCTTTATCAGCAAAATATAAATTTGGTAATGCAGGTCTAAAATTTAATATTACTGCAGGGCCCGTATTAAGTTATGCTGCTAATGGGCAATTAGTGACTCGTGCTAATTTATTATTGGATATCAATCCACTCAAAACAAATATCGACTTAGATGCCTTAAATTATGAGCGATTGGAAGTGAGCGCTAGTATTGGTGCAGGCATGGCTTATGCAACAAGTGGTGGTGAATTTTTTGCGGATGCTCGATATATTCACGGTTTTTCAGATTTATACAATGCGCCAGTGGTTGACCTAAATTTAAAAAATAGAGGGATTGGCGTAACCGTAGGATATAAAGTAAATTTATAAATAGGGACGGTACACGGTACACGGTTAACGATGTACGGTACAGAGGGAAAGATTTAAAATTTTACCCAAAATTGTTAAATAAATCAAGGAAGGATAAACTCGTTTATGTGATTATAATAAAGCTCCTTTTGTAATAAAACCAAATGATTTCTTTTGTCCCTGTTTTCATCACCCCGAAGACAGGGATTTTTTATAATAGACTTGTTCTCTTTTAAATTTCAGATAACTATTTTCAAAGGGTAACAAATTTAAAAAATAACTCCTACCATTTTACGGGTAGGAGCTTTTCAACTTTAACATAACTATGAGAAATCGAGTTATTATTTATTACTACTCAGGCTAGAAGCCTAAGTTAACTAGGCAATGTTAATCGTTCTAGCAGGAACTGGCTTAGCCTCTTCTTTTTTAGGAATGCTAATGTTTAGAATCCCATTTTCGTAGTTGGCTCCAATTTTAGTGGCATCAACTGTATCTGGTAGCGTAAAGGTTCTTTTGAAAGCGGCATACTTAAATTCCTTACGAGTAAATTTTTCGCCTTCTTTAGCTGTTGTGTCTTCTTTCTTTTCAGACGAAATAGTTAAGATATTTTCCTCAATTTTGATTTCAATATCTTCTTTACCATAACCTGGTGCGGCTAAAGCTAAAGAAAAACCATTTGCATCTTCTTTGACATTAACGGCTGGTTGACTACCATTCCAAACACTTAAGCTTTCATCTAAATTTTTTACAAAATCGTCATTGAAAATATCATTAACTACTTTTGCAAAAGTTGGGAATCCGTGATTTCTTCTTCTTACTAACTGTCTCATTTTAAATAATTTTTATGGTTTTGAAATTTAACAAGCTTCCTGTGATTTCTTTTTTAAGTCGATTGAAAAAGCTTGTAATTTTTTAATTAATTTACACCAAACATACATCAATCCGTATGCCATGCCATTTTTTAAGTCAAATCTGCCGAAACGAATCAAATATAAGTGTCATTTTGTCATTGGTGTTTGGTTTTGACTGACTTTTTGTCACTTTTGATTTGGGTTAAATAAAATCAACC
>CALFWI010000332.1 GCA_937928615.1 uncultured Saprospiraceae bacterium
TTGAATAGCAATAGGTAAGGCGTTCTGCTTCCGAATAAACTTGGTTAATTGTGCAGCAAAATTTCGTAATTGTGCTTTCTTCGGCATTTCTTGTACGCCTGAGATTTGAAAGGCAATGCGGTCTTGAAAAAAGGATTCAATTAGGTAAGTTTTTCCTACTCGTCTTCTACCTATAACTGCTATTAGTTCTGCTTTATCAGAAGTAATTGTTTCTTGTAAAATCTTCTGTTCTGCAACTCTTCCAATTATTTTATCAGGCATTTAATTATTATTAATTGAGAAATCTATATAAAAATAGGCACTTTTCTCAAGTAATAAAAATTATTAGTTGAGAAATCTATACTAAAACAGATACATTTCTCAACTAATCGTCCATTATTTAGGCGCTGCATCCAAATCCTTTTCCAAATAAGTCGATGCTCGCCAAAATAAAAATGCCGCAAGCATACTCATTCCAATGCCCATCATCAAGGCAAAGCGCAACCCTTCTTGCCCAAATTCAGGCGTTAAATAATCGCTCGCCATCCCTATAAATAAAGGACCTAAGCCTAAACCAATTAAATTGAGAAATAGGAAAAATACGGCGGAAGCCATCGCACGCATCCGCAAACCAACCATCCCATGTGCCATCGCAATACAAGGCGCTAAATAAAAAGACCACAATGTTTTGACGACTATATTTCCACCAACGACGACATATTTATTGGCGGTGGTGAGCATTATCGCCAATAATGGAATAGAAGCTACTATCGCCAATGTTGGAATAATTAAATACATTCGTTTATCTTCTTGTCCATACTTATCGGTCAAATAACCACCTAACCACACACCTAAAGCACCACCACCGCCACTACCGATAGCTAACCAAGTCCCTATTTCTCCTCGTTCCATACCATGCAATCGAGCTAAAAAAGAAGGTAACCAATTGCCTACGCCGTATACAGAAAAGCAATGAATCCCTGCTCCGAATGCAAGGCATAAAAAAGCTTTTCGACTCATTAATAAGCCAAAAACTTGAAATAAGCTATAGTTAGCAGCATCTTTAGTACTTAAATTTTCTGAATATCCTCTTGGCGGTTCTTTGACGGTAAAATAGAAGAAAATAGAGTATAAAATTCCTGGTAAACCCAATACCATTAAAGCGGTCCGCCAACCAAAAAATTCATCTAGCCAACCACCAAATAAATACCCCAATAGAATACCAATATAAATCCCCATTGAATAAACCGCCAAAGCAGTCGCTCGCCTATTGGCAGGAAAATAATCCGAAATCATCGAATGTGCCGCAGGACTTGCTCCCGCTTCTCCAATGCCTACCCCAACTCGAGCTAATAATAATTGAGTAAAATTCATCGCCCGTCCCGATATGACGGTCATCGCACTCCAAATCGCTAAAGAAACTGCAATGATTTTTTTTCGATTATTTGTATCCGCCAATCGAGCAATTGGAATGCCCAACGTTACATAAAATAATGCAAAAGCTAATCCTGTCAATAACCCCAATTGGGTATCCGACAAACCTAAATCTGCTTTGATACTTTCTTGTAGTATGACCAGAATTTGGCGGTCAATGAAATTGAAGATGTAGACGCCTGTTAGGACGTAGAGGACGTATTTTTTGTATTTTTCTGTGTAAATGGGTTTTATTGCTTCTGTGTTGGGCAAGGTTGGTGGATTTTTCGTTTTATAAAAAGCTTAGTTGGCGATAAATGTACGACAAAAAGAAGCAATTATTTATATATCTGTAAAAAAAGAAATTATTAATTTTAAAGTGAAATTAACGTATAACGTAATAAATAATGCGCCTTAACATCATCATTTCGTGCAATAAATTCACTTTAAGAGAAAAAATCTCTTATATTTGAATAAATATAAAATTCAAATTATGCTAGTACGTTTTGTTGTCTCTAATTATTTGTCCTTTGGGGAAGAAACAGAATTTAATATGCTGACTGGTTCAGTTCGGCGTAAGAAGGAACATATTTATCAATTTGGTGATATTGAGTTATTGAAGACGGCGGCTATTTATGGGCCTAATGGGGCTGGGAAGTCTAATTTGATTAAAGCAATTGAGAGATTGAGAGATTGTGTTACAGATAAAGATGGTATTCATACTTATTATTGGAAATCATTTCGATTAAATAATATTTTTAAAAATCAACCTAGTGAATTTGAAATTGAATTTACTACTAATAAAAAAATGTATGTATATGGAATCTCTATTCAAAATGATAGAATAATTAAAGAATGGTTGTACAGAATTGAAAATAAAAATGAAAAATTAATTTTTGAAAGAAGGGTAGAAAATGGTAATACTAAAATTGATTTTTCCCCTAAAATGATTTTAACTGAAGAAGACAAATTAAGAATAAAACTTTATGAAGAGGAATTTCTTCCAGATTATATATCCTTATTACAAATCATTTTTGACAGCAAACTAGTTTTAGAAGACATAACTAACGCATACAATTGGATAAAAAATTTAGAAATTATTACTCCTCATAGTGAATACAAAATCGAATTACCGGTATTATTTAATTCGTTTGAAAATTTTAAAATGTTTGCTAATAATTTACTTAATTCTTTAAATACTGGCATATTTAATCTAAAGGTAGAATCTATTGATTTAAATACATACTTCGGTTGGGATGATAAAGACAAGGCAGAAACTATACGAAAAATATTTGAAAGTAATAAAAATCAAGTGTGGATGCCATTGGAAGGTGATTCAAATTATTCGGTTGCTCACTTAGAAAATGAAAAAATAGTAGTTAAAAGAATAATATCTCAACATAAAAATGAGTTAGGAGAATCCTTTAATTTTGAAATCGAAGAAGAAAGTGATGGCACTAAACGTCTACTCGATTTTATTCTTCCCTTTTATGTAATGCTAAAGAGTGATGTTACTTTCATCATAGACGAAATAGATCAAAGCATCCACCCTCATCTATTAAAAAAACTAGTTGCCAAATTCGTCAATGATAACAACACCAAAGGCCAATTAATCTTTACTACCCACGATAGTAACCTATTAGACCAAAACATTTTCCGTCAAGATGAAATCTGGTTTGCAGAAAAAAAGAAAACAGGAGAAACCACCATGTATCCATTGAGTGATTATAAAATCCGTTATGACTTAGATATTGAAAAAGGCTACTTAAAAGGTCGTTTTGGAGCGATTCCATTTTTAGGTAATTTAGATGATTTAAACTGGCATGAATATGCGTCGTAAAAATAGAAATTATAAAAAAGGTGGACGACATCGAGATGCTCGTTTATTTGTTATTGTGGCAGAAGGGGAGCGAGAAGATGCTTATTTTCGCTATTTTAATGAACTGAATCAGCGAATCTTAATACAAATAGTCCCTAGAGTAGCTAATCAATCCGCGCCAAAACTTTTTCTAGAAAGAGTCAATCAATTTATTCAAGAAGATGGATGGACGCCAAAGGAGAATGACCTACTTTGGTTTGTTTTAGATGTTGACAGATGGAAAAGAGAGTCAATTGAAGATTTACGAATTGCTTGTCAACAACATGCTAATTGGCATTTAGGCATTAGTAATCCTTGTTTTGAAGTTTGGTTATTGTTTCATCTTGTAGACTCCTTAGTAGATAATGGCGAAAAATGTAAGGATTTAAAATCGCTATTACATCAAAAAGCTAAAGGTAATCAAGAATTAAAATGCCTTGCAAGTTTATTGAGTATTGCTGCTGAAAATGCAGCAAAAGCAGATACTTTTCCAAAAGGTGATTATCCTGATAGAATGCAGACAAAATTACATCATTTAGCTAAACAAATGTTGACGGTACTTG
>CALFWI010000333.1 GCA_937928615.1 uncultured Saprospiraceae bacterium
TAGATAAAGGAGAGGGGAGAATAATTGGGACTAAACTATTATGTAATCGAATCCCTAGAAAAGTAGGTAAAGCATTTGATGTGTTCTCTTATTCAGCAAGAACAAAGAAACCCGTATTTAGTGTGTCCATTATCTATTCTATTTTTTTAGCCTTATCAGCTATTTTTTGTAATTCTTGAATCGTTTTGGAGCGCTTTAGAATAGGGTAAACGAAGTTGTAAGTGTCTGTTAATAGCCTTTTACGTTCTGCCAATTCTTCTACATCCCATTGAATCAGCATGGCACCAACTAATTCCAAACTATTCATTACTATCAAGTCAAGAACACTTGCAAAATCTCTTTGGTTACGGTCGGTAGGTGCATCAGGATTATTTAATCGCCATTGTTTAGCGGTGAACCCAAAGACAATTTCATTAATCATATCAGCCTCCGCAGCGAAAGGTAAGCGTTTTTTATAGGGCTGAGGATGGGTTAGTAGTCGCTCATCTATTTTAGATAATAAGGAAGTGACTAGGACAGAATAGGAGCCTGCCGTAACGAAACGTTTAATGTTGAAAGGGTCACCAAGTCTTATTTGTTCATCTGCTTTTAACCGCTGAAATTCTTCCATCAAGTAAACTTGAAACTCTGGGCTTAGCCAATAGCAAAAGTTTAGCGCAATGTCTGAATGGGCAAAAGTTCCACCATAACGACCACTTTTAGAAACAATACCGATAGCGCCTGTTTCTTCAATATACTTTTGTGGAGTAGCATAATTTCTATTGTCAGCAGCTTTCATTCTAAACTGTACCATTTGGTTCAGTTTAAAATTTGTATTCTTTTTGTTTTCCCATGTTTGCAAAAATAAAAGTGTGCTACTGTTCTTAAGCCAAGCTCTCAGAGCGACTATTGGTTCTGTATCCTCTATACTTCGTTTTGCTATATCTGTTAAACATACATATCCCTCTTTGTTAATTCTGATGGTTGTACCATCAACTATTATTTTATTTTTTGTCATTTTATTTTGAAATGTATTGTAAAAAGATACATTTTCTCAGCATTGATTTAAGGTAAGTCCGATGTAGCAAAGGTAACAAAAAATTAGATTATCTAAGTATTGCTTGTATAATTTGTGGGTCAATAGCTGCTCCCTCAAAAAGCACTTCATAATGCAAATGAGCAGCTGTACTTTTTCCAGTATTACCTACTAAACCAATTTTTTCACCTGCTTCTACTTTTTGTCCTGTCTTAATAAAAAAATTGTCTAAGTGAAAATATTGGGTCTGAAACCCAAAGGCATGATTTATTATGATAAAAAGTCCTCTTTTTTTATCATAGTCTAGCGTTTCAATAATGCCATCCGCAGTAGCATAAACAACAGCATTAGTAGAAATGGTTGCTATATCAATTCCTTCATGAAAGGTTGAATCTTGCGTAATGGGGTCAATGCGCCAACCATATTCCGATGAGATATATTTAAAGTCAGCTTTGCGAATAGGGTGGAGTAGGGGTAGTTGGTTAGGAAGGGTATCTTGGTTAGTAATAGCTAGATTTGTACAAAGTAGAAGAAATTTAATCATAGGAGTAGGGCTTATCGTATTTTTAGTTTTCGCTGACCAATGTTTTTTTGAATATTTAGTTGTAGCAAGTTTTTATCTAAACTTATTTTATGGTTCTGGATGTTTATTACGCCATTATTGAGTAGTTGTATTTTTTGAATATTGTTTAATTCTAGGTCATTAATATTGGAAGGTATTTGTTCTAAAGTCAGTACTTGATTTTGGAAAATTTGGATAAAGTCCTTTTGTATTTTAAAGATTTTCTTTTTCCCCTTAAGTAGTAAGACCTGGTTGTTTTGTAGGAGGTGAATTAATTTTTTAGGGTTGATTCCTTGTGTTATATTGATGCTTTTTGGTGCTTTCAAGTTCTCTCATTTTTAGTGTTAGATAATGATTAAAGATAGTGAAAATAGATGGATTAAACAAAAGATAAGAGGGGTGATTTGAAGTATAATTAATAAGACTTAAAGTAGATTTTTTTGGGGCTACCTTCGGGCGGAGTTTTACGCACTCGGCATTCGCCTCGGTCCTTCGGACTGATTTTTTCAAAATCCTACTCCAAGTTCCTAAGCCAAAATCGACAAAATGGAAAAACCATTTATATATTATTTCAGCCATCAAAATGGCGACTTTTCTAACGTGATTCCTCTTCTCATAGCTTTCCCACATTTCAGTTGATTTCATCTCCCCCTAAGCGATTATACTAATCGAGTAGGATCCAAGGAATAATCAATCAACTGATGAGTTCGCAGGAGTTGTGGTGGTTTAAGCAAACTACTCTTCGCCTTTCCAAATCCATTGAGGTCACTATCTCCCTTTTTTCCAGAACAAAGCTATCCTCAAACTGGGAACATCTGCAAGGGTTGGTTCTACTCACCTAAAGTATAATTTTTTTGGCACAAGGCTGCACCTTCCTCCGTCAGGTCAAATAAATTCCTCTTTCCCCTTGCATACATTCCCACTCCGAGGATGGACGCAGTTCTGTAAAAAGGGAGATAACCTCAATTAAGAATTTGGCAAGACAAAAAGCAGTTAGCTAAATCACCAAAAACTCCGCTCTCGATTAAGGGAGAAATTTTTCCTAATTATGAAAATGGCTTTTAAAAACATTCAACATGAAAATTCAACGAACTGAAAAGACTAAAAAGAAGAAAAAAAAAGTAGGGTTTTATTTACAGACAAAGGAAAAGAGGGTCGATGTTATGGTGAAATTCAGACTATATGGTTTAGATACGTTTACCCGAAAAAATAGACCTAAAGGCGCAGGTTGTATTCTAGCATTGATAAAAAAGAAATCCTTCAAAAAAGACCAATATAGGCTTATTGTTGAACCAAATGCAACAGAGGAAATGATAAGAGCAGCTTTGATGATGTTAATACTTCCATTCTAAAATACACCTAAAGGAACGTCTTTGCTCCTTATTAGCAGGGCGTTCCAAATCACAAATTACACCAATAATACTATGAGGATAATTAACGAAACTAACAAAGTACTAGCAAATTATGGGCTGGTAGCTAGTGAACAAAATATAAAAAGAGCCTACTGGCGATACAGCAAAAGAAGGGGAGGATTTAATATTGGACTAGACCATCAATCCTACATTCTAGCAGAATACTTAAAACTTAATCGGATTGCGGAACAGCTTAAACCTTAAAAAACGATTTACAGACCATATTTATATCATGCTTTTATAGAATTCTTTTGAGTTAGATATAACAATATTTTTTCAATTATTTAATCATTACATTTTTAACCGATACACCTACAAAATTAACAGGTGTATGCAAACAAACTTATTATGTCAAACAGATTAATGCCAATTTCAGATGTTGCAAAATTCATTGGAGAGAACGGTGAAATTATTACGCCAAAGTACATTGTAGGAGAGCCAAGAGATTACCGCTTAAATTTAAGAAAAGGTGTATTAACCCTAAATGATGGTAAACAAGTAACCGAACCACAGGCGTCTTTTAAAGTACTCCCTATTTCCGTCCGAGGACTTGAAGGTGCAATATTTGGTCAGTCCACTAAAAACTGGTTTGAAGTTTATTTTATTAACGAGGCAAACCAGTTAGGGTTATTCATGTTTCACGGCTTTTCCGTTGATAATTTGAATAAGTCGAGCAAAGAATTGAGGTATGACGAAACCAATTTATGTGAGGTAGTTTGGACTGTAAGCCTAAAAGAAATGACCAATAAGGCGACAAAACAGATTTACTACATGGCTGAATTTTCTTTTGAAGAAGTGAAAGCAGAAGATTTAGTTACCCTAAAGTCGGTGCAGCAGAATATCAAAGAGACGTATGGTGCTATTTACCGTCAAGATACTAGAGTTGCAAAGACGCTTTATAGTGAAAATTGGGGAACTGAAAAAACAGGTATTGCTGCAATTGCTGAAAGTGTAGCAACGGAAGAGGTAGTAGAATTAGAAACAGATGGAAAGGACAAAGCTACTACTAAGGCGAAAACAAAAGCTAAAACTACTAAGAAGGAAGTGGCTAAAGCAACCGCTTAATTATTGAACCAAGCAGGGAGGAAGGGTTATTTCTTCCCTGCTAAAACCTTATCAATCTATCCTTTTAAAAATAAACTTACTATGCAGCAAGCTACCCAATTATTAAAAAACTTAGCTCAATTCTCAGGTACACAAACTTATTATAAGCATCCACTATTTTCAAAATTTAGATATACGGATGGTGTAAGATATTTAGCTATCAATGCAGAATGTTATTGGTTACTAGAATTTATTTTTGGACACCAATCCAATGCTAAAATCAGAAAGACCCCTTTTCAAGTTTGGAAACTGGTCAAAAATGGAGACAAGGCAACAATCACTATTGAAGATGGAAATGATAATCTAGTGAAGACCTTTAAACTGAATTATACCTCTTTCCCATTAGAAGAATATACGCTTTGGATGATTGATGGAGTCCTATTATTACTGAACGAATATTAATTTTTAGGAAGTACACTAAAAAGGGTAATTGTTCAGCTGAGGTAGTGTTATTCAGGAATCAATGACTTTTAATAACTATACTTCCGCTGAATTAATTACTCTTTTTGGGGGAGCAGCTTTTGCTCCTTCTTTTTTATTTACGATTCGTGTATTTGTTGTTTTTAAAAATCCTTTCCACCCGCATTTTTTTCGTTGGCAAAAGTTTTAGCCAAGGCAAAATCAAAACTTTGAGCCAACGAAAAAAATAGATGCCACTAATTATACATAGTGCTTTATCTCTATACCTATCGCAGCGTTTCAATTTGCCTCATACCTGCCTAAACTGTCATCATTTTTGGTTCAAAAATAACTGCCAGCCTAGGATCCAACAGGCAATCGGCAAACAAGCCCGTTCCGGGTTGATGAGTTCGCAGGAGTTGTGGTGGTTTAAGCTAACTATTCTTCGCCTTTCCAAATCCATTGAGGTCACTATCTCCTTTTTTATCAGAACAAAGCTATCCTCAAACTGACAATATCTGCAAGGGTCGGCGCTACGCACCTAAAGCACAAATTTTTTGGTCGTACCTACAAATAATTGGCACTTTTCCCTTGCATATTTTGCCTGTCCGAGTATGGACGCAGTTCTGTAAAAAGGGAGACAACCTCAATTAAGAATTTGGCAAGACAAAAGCAGTTAGCTAAACCACCAAAAACTCCGCTCTCGATTAAGGGAGAATTTTTCCTAATTATGAAAATGGCTTTTAAATAAACGTACTATGAAGAATTTACAAGAATTACAAG
>CALFWI010000334.1 GCA_937928615.1 uncultured Saprospiraceae bacterium
ACTCAAAACCCAACCGTCACCCTTATTCCAGATTCTACCATTTGCGCAGGAGAAAATATTTTGCTGTATGGTATTTTAGATACAGACACGCTCGGCACGCCTAACTATCAATGGCAGCAGAGTACCACTTCTTGCACGACTGGTTTTACGGATATAGGGGGCGCGACAGATTCTACCTATTTAGCTACGCCAACCGATACAACTTATTACCGATTAATTACGAGTAGTACGAGTGGTTGTGCATCTGGAAATTGTGCGGATACGAGTGCTTGTATGCAACTATTTGTCCCTGACTGTGATTGGGGGGATTTACCAGATACTTCCGCCATGACCAATGCGAGTGACTACCAGACAACTAGTGCCAATAATGGGCCTGTGCATATTATAACGCCCGGATTAAGTTTAGGAAGTACAGTGGATGGCGAAACAGACGGACAGCCTAGTTCAGATGCACTTGACGATGGGGCAGATGAAGATGGCTTAACTATTTTTGAAAGTTTAGATATTAGCCCTGGTAGTGCCTTCCGACTTCCCTTCAGTTATACCAATACTACGGGCAATCCCGCAGAAATAGAGGCATGGATAGATTGGAATAATAATGGGGAATTTGATGCTGGCGAAATGGTTTTTGATGAAACGAACCCTAGCGGTTCTTTCATTGAAATAACTGCACCCAATGATGCTGTAATAGGCGAATTTTTAGGGTTAAGAATCAGAATCAGCCATCAAGATAATATGACACCTTATGGTATGATAAGCGAAGGAGAGGTAGAAGATTATTTGATTGGATTGGAATGTCCTACGCAAATTTGTATTCCTATTAATACGACCATTAAACGAGAAGATTAATCATTCATTTGAATAATTAACAAAAATTATCTTTGACAATTTTTTTATGGATGCTGCCTGTATAGGTAGCATCTTTTTTAAGATTACTCCAATGCTCAATAATCAAACAACCTGATTTTACTCCTCCTCCTTTCAATTCATATTTTTGACAATTTTAGTAGAAGATGATAAAGAATCCTTAATGCGATTTGATAAAAGTTGTTTTCGTCCCTATTTGCCTTTTTTCGTTCCTATGTTCTAACTATAAATAACTTTTTTTTGCACGTATATAAGAAAGCTTAGCAATGAGCGATTAATAAAGTAGCACAATTTAGTGTTCTTTCGTTGCTTATTTATTAAAAGGAGTTTTTTAATGAAAAATCACTCATTTTTTACTGTAAAGCAGCTACTACTCATGCTAATGCCATAGTCATAATCATGAAAAAGGGTATCATACGCATTAGATGTATCAGCTTTATCAAGTTAACTTGCACAAAAAAGAGGTTGGCTGTCAACAATGAACAACCAACCTCATAACTAAAATTTTGAACAATGAATACTAAGGAATTTGAATAAAACCCTAGTATAAATTCTTAATTAATATTCGTGTCCAAGCACTTACGTATTTCTAATAAAGTCGCTTGACGACTAGTTTTCTAGTAATTGCCTTCTGACCAGCTACCTCAATAAATACCTGATAAAATCCATTAGGAATATTATCGTTTAGCGGAATCTGAACAGCTTCATTTTCTATTATTCCTAAGTCTGCGGTGTGTACTACCTGACCAAAAGCATTCATAATTTGAACACCTACAGATTTACCCATTACTGGCTTAAGATTAAAATTTAACTGATTTTGTGCTGGATTAGGATACATTGATAAATTGTCCAAATCAATATTAAAGTCTATCAACTTAGGTGCAGTATAATCAAAACTACCATCTAGATAAACTTGCTTTAATCTGTAGAAATTTGTGCCTATTGTTGGTGTATTATCCACATCGCTATAAAAAGTAAGGTCGTCTGTTATATCCTCATTCATCACCTTAGCAATAGATTCAAAATGCTCCCCATCTATAGAGTGTTCTAATTCAAAATAATTATTCTTCCATCCTGTATTCGTTATCCATTGCGTAGCAACTGACCGATTTTTTCGGAAGGCTTCAAAATCCAATTGTGGCGCTTTTCTAGAAGAAGCGGTTACATTTCCACAACCAGTATTGACTCTAGTAAGGGTACCAAAAAACTCGACACAATCACCCCAGTCACCATCAAGCCATGCACCAACACTAAATTCATTAGTAGATTCATTATTAGCACCAAGACCTAAGACAAAATCTACATAATTATCTTTTTGTCTTAAATGATAGACTGTATTACCGACAGTAATCGTACCTGTAAAGGAGGTATAAAAATACTCAGTCGTTAAATTATTATTATAACAGTTATTAGCCCAATTTTGTCCCGTGTGACTTCTATCAGAAAGATTAATTAAGACCTGTCCAACACTATTACCAGATGTAATAGACCCCATAATTCGAGCAGTACCGTTATCGAATTCCAATAGCATTAAGTCGTTTCCAGCTCTCCAAGTTTGGTAATCATTTCCACAATCTCTTCTAAAAAAGACACCCGAACCAGCATTAATTAGGCGGTTACTACACTCTGGGTCAGAATCTGTAATTCGATATTTGACACAAGTTGAATTACCATCAGGCGTATCATCACAAGCATTTCCAATGCCATCACCGTCATTATCTGCTTGATTAGCATTGCTATTATCTGGACAGTTATCACATTTATTACCAACTCCATCACCATCATTATCTGCCTGACCAGCATTAAAAGTATTTGGGCAATTGTCTTGGTGGTCACAGATACCATCACCATCGGAGTCACCACCTTGATTTGCACATGGGTCATTTCCTCCGCCACCGCCAGTTACGGTTACGCTTACTAGGTTATAACAATATGGATTAAAAGTTTGAATCGTCACACTATAGTCCCCTGCACTCAAGCCTGATACCATTTCCATACT
>CALFWI010000335.1 GCA_937928615.1 uncultured Saprospiraceae bacterium
CAAAAAGGGTCAAATTTTTCAGACTTAAAAGGAGTGCCAGTAATTAACCAACTATTGACCATAATACCAACGGTTTTATGATTTTTGATGGTATTATGGTGCATCTCGATATTAGAATGAGACATAATATTCATGCCTGTCCCAGGAGGAAGGGTACTCACGACCATCCCTTTAGGGGCAAAATTTTCGGTATTATTACCGTCCATGACATTATTATAAAATTTGATTTTATCCCCATTGGCTTGCGGCAAATCTGGCATGTCAAAAATTAGCATACCCGCCGTATTCTCCTTTGCTAGATTATTATACACTTCCCCGTTAATCGTGTTTTCAATTTCTAAACCTGCTACATTATGATGCACATAATTGCCTCTAACGACCACATTTTTAGATTGACCGACGTAAATGCCAGCATCCATAGCATAAGAAGCTTCACATTTCTCCATTAAAACATTGGTGCTACTCACTGGATACAAACCATAAGCGCCATTGGTTGGTTTTTTACCAGTCGTCCAAGTTGTCTCCAAATCTCTCATCACTACATTTTCACAGGCTTGTACTTTGATGGCATCACCCTTAGAGTCTACCACGGTAAATCCTTCTAAAGTGATTCCTTTAACATTCTTTATTAATAAACCTTCTGCTCCTTCAATTTGACCTTTGAAAGATAAAATGGTTTTCCCTTTTCCAGCCCCTTTGATGGTGACATCAGGCGTATCATTCAGGGAAATAGACCGTTTGAAGGAAAAAGTACCAGCGGGTAGTAAAATTTGTTCGCCTGCTTTTGCTTCAATTAAGCGTTTTTGTAGGGATTTTACTAAGGTATCAGCAGCCATTATCTGTGGCCCTTTGGGGGTTTCTTGGCAGCTTATTAGTAAACCTAAAACAGCTACAATTAAAACAGCGGAAATGGTATTTTTCATAAATTAATGATTTTGTAAATTGGAAATCGTATTGTTTGACAACCAAAGTTACAAAATAGCCAAAGGAATAGCGTTTTTTAATCCTTTTAAATTTTACAGTTGTAATTTTGAGGTCGTGTAGGAAAAATGATAATCATCCGTTGGTCTATTTGCTATCAACGGATGCATGAAGACAGCGGATTTGACGAGTTAGATAATTTAATTAATTAAGATATGACCATCACGCTCATCGGCGCAGGAAACGTAGGCTACCATTTAGGGAAGCGATTGTATAAAAAAGGTTTGACAATCCATCAAGTATTTAGTCGAGAGATTAAGCATGCGGAATTTTTAGCTAAAAAAGTAAAAGGCGTTGCCGTAACGGATTTGACCAACATTGATGCCCAAGCGGATTTATACATCATTGCGGTTAGAGATGACAGTATCTCGGAAGTGGTGGCTAAATTGCGACAAAATAAAGGGATGAACCGAAAATTAGTGGTGCATACCTCTGGTGCAGCTAATAGTCAATTGATTGCGCCATATTTTAAACGATATGGGGTGTTTTATCCCTTGCAAACCTTTTCCAAATCGAGAAAGGTAAAGTTTGCGACTATTCCTATCTGCGTAGATGCAGGGAGGAAAAAAGACCTAAAAATGCTTTTGAAAATAGGTGGGAAAATCAGCGAAAAAGTAACGAAGATTACCGACGAAGAAAGAGCCGTCTTACATGTAGCTGCGGTCATGGTTAATAATTTTTCTAACCATTTATTTCATTTAGGCCAGCAAATTACGGTGGAGGCTGGGGTAGATTTTGGTCTTTTAAAACCCCTAATTTTAGAAACAGTTTTAAAAATAAGCCAGCATACCCCTTATGACATGCAAACGGGACCCGCTAGAAGAAATGACGAAAAAACGATAAAAAAGCACCTGGAATACCTGCAAAAGTTCCCCGAATTTGTTCAACTTTACACTTTACTAACCAAAAGTATTCAACATGCGTATCGTCGGTGACATTCCACATCCTAACCTTAAAATCACTCTATTTTTACATGATAGTAAATACTCCGTTAAGTTTGAATCTGGGCTTTACGAATTGACTTATAAGTTTCGTAGCGGCGATGCCATTGACTCTGTGGAAGCGATTAAAGAGATTGTAGATGCGCGATTTATAGCCGAAGCAATGGAAATGTTGCCCAAAATGCATCAGCAAAAACTAGGCGGAATAGGCAGGTTTATAGCCAGTAAATCGGAAGAAGAATTTGAGGAAATTATATGATGTTAGGAATTTAAGGTTTAATGCTTCCAATCGGACGACGTTAGTCATCCGACTGGAAGTATTTTCTCGTCGGATGACTAACGTCGTCCGATGAGAAAGTTGTAAAACCCAAAAGTATAATTAGGCTACAAAAAAATATTTTCACCTTACCTGTAACCAAAGCCCCACTCAATCGTCTTCCACCGAATATGAGCACCGAACAATTTAAAAAAGACATATTACCATTTCAGAATAAGCTGTATAGATATGCTTTGAGTATCGTCTTTGAGGCCGAATTGGCCAAGGATATTGTGCAGGAGGTATTTTTAAAAGTTTGGACAAAAAGAGCGGAATTGGAAAGCGTAAGTAATAAAGAGGCTTGGTGTGTAAGAATCACTCGGAATTTGGCTTTGGATAAATTAAAGGCAGCCAATCGGAAAAATGTTGATTTAGCCTATGCAGCGAATCATTTTGTCGGAGATGCCAATCCAGCCATTCAAATGGAGGAAAATGATTTGATTGCGTCCATTTATGAAGCGATGAAAGATTTATCACCACAGCAAAAAGAAATATTTAGACTAAGAGATTTATTGGGGTACACGAATAAGGAGATAAAAGAATTAATGGAATTAAATGATAGCCAAGTAAAAGTAAATTTATATAGAGCGAGGCAAAAGATTAAAGCAAAACTTGGAAAATTAATAAATTATGGAAGCTAAAAAACAGTCGGAATTAGCGAAAAAATATTGGGCAGGAAAATCAACTAGCGCAGAAGAAAAGGCTTTGTTGAATAG